>NZ_JBUDSW010000100.1:0-11916 GCF_054921475.1 Desulfobaculum sp.
CATACGCAACGTTCAGGGCGTGACCGGGACCATGCACTTCAACGCACAGGGCGACCCCATCAAGTGTGTGCTTGTGGCGCGGGTTAATGAGAATGGCGAATTCGCCTTCGTGGAGGAGGTGTGCCCGGAGGGATTGGGCCGTTAAGGCCACAGACGCCAAAGCGCCCCGCACCGGAGAGGTACGGGGCGATTTGGCGTCTGTGGCGGGAAAGGATTAGGTCAGTGAGCCGGAGGTGACGAAGTCCGGACCGATACTGGGTGCGGAGGCGCTGCCGCCGCCCTGATTCTTGATGGCGTCCTGAAGTTGGGCCTGCAGGCTTGCCAGCTCGGACTGCTTCATGGCGAGCAGGCGGCGCTTCATGGCCGGGTCCATTTCCTTTTCCTTTAGCTCTTCAATTTCCTTTTTGACCTGCTCTATCTGCTTCCTGATGGATTTGATGAGCTTTTCCGAGGCGGTTTCGTCAGTCTTCTCAGGCTCCTTGGTATTGGCGAAAACGCCGCCTGCGGGAATGGCGGTGGCGTTCTCGCCCTTGGCGAGGTCTTTGCCCTGTTGGGAAAGGCTTACGGAGTCGCCGGACTGGGCAGCGCCCGGTGCGGCATTGGCGGCGGCGTCAGAAGTGGCGTCGTCGGGATGGGGTAGTTTGGCTGCAAACGCCGGGTTTCCGGCAAGTGCGTGGAGTGCTGTACTCATGATGTTCTCCCGAAGATCATACGCATTATACTTCTTCAATCGACCATGGGCGTTCAATCTTTAGGAGGGAAGGCGGTGCGCATCGAAAATTTGGACATTTGTCCCCGGTATGTGGAATAGTACAAGACGGTGGAGCAGCCATAAGCTGGGGGTGCCATGTCCAAGATTGAGCGGATACAGGTCATCAAGGGGGTGTACTGGGTGGAGGTGCCAGACGCGAGCCTGCGCCTGCTCTGCGGGTGCCCGGCGGATGTGGTGAAGCACCTGATGAAACGCGGATTCATCCAGTCCCGCCACCGCGACGGCGTGGTGTTTGAGTCCGGTCCCAACGCCATTTTGCTGTCTGACGTGCTGGTGCAGAGCGGCGCGTTCTCCAACCTTGCGGAATTTCCTGTCCTGCAGATGCTGTACCGGCAGGGAATGCTGATTCCCGGCCACCCCGGCAACACCGGCGAGCGCCCACTCCTCGTTGGTGCGGAGCCGCAGGTGCGCGCCCAGATGAATTATATCCACCGCGGCAACTATGGCCTGCTGAGCGCGCAGGAACTGCGCGCTGCCGGGGTGCCGCAAAAGCGCGCCGAAGAGCTTATGCGCATGAAACTGCGCTTTGCCTTTGGACGCATCCGCCATCCCAGTGAATTGCTCGAAAGCCGCATCCTTGGCAACGCCCCGGCGGAGATTCGCGGCGGCGTCACCGTGCGCCGCCTGCGCCTTAATGTATTTGAAATCGAATACGATTCCAGCACCGTCACCGTGGACCTGAATCTGCCGCAGGGCAGCTCCGGCTACGACGCGCCGTACCCGCTGGGCTTTAATGATGTGCGGCGGGAATACTTCGCCGTGGTGCACTCGGGGTGCGGCGACGGGTGGGATGTGAACCGCCCGGCCATGGCGTCCATTGTGATGTTTCAGGGGCGGGTGTACCTCATCGACGCGGGCCCAAACATTCTGCACAGCCTCACGGCCCTGGGCATTGGCGTCAATGAGGTGGAGGGCATCTTCCACACCCACGCCCATGATGACCACTTTTGCGGGCTGGCGACACTCATGCGCAGCGACCACCGCATCAAGTATTACGCCGTGCCCCATGTGCGCGAGTCTGTGGCGCGGAAGCTGGCGGCGCTGGTAGACCGGGACCTGTCGGACTTTGACCGCTACTTCGACCCGCACGACCTTGCCGAGGGCGAGTGGAACGATATTGCGGGGCTGGAGGTGCGCCCCGTGTTTTCACCGCACCCGGTAGAGACCACGGTCCTGCTGCTGCGCGCGCTGGATGGCCGGGGCTACAAGAGCTATGCGCACTTTGCGGATATCGTCAGCCTGAAGGTCCTTGAGGATATGGTCACCGAAGATGACAGTGCTCCGGGCGTGTCCGCCAAGATGCTGCAATCCGTGCGTGAGGACTACCTGACCTTTGCCAACCTCAAGAAGCTGGACATCGGCGGCGGGCTTATCCATGGCAACGCCGAGGATTTTGCGGAGGATACTTCACATAAGCTGGTGCTGGCCCACGTTTCGCGTGATCTCACGGGGCGCGAGAAGGAAATCGGCTCCGGCGCGCCCTTTGGCATGACGGATGTGCTCATCCATGGCGAGCAGGATTATGTGAAGATGTACGCCTTCTACTATCTGCAAACCTACTTCCCCACCATTCCCCGCCATCAAATCAAGATGTTGCTCAATAACGAGGTGGTCACCTTCAACCCGGAGACCATCCTCCTGCGCAAAGGCACGGTGCCTTCAGCCATCTACCTCGTGCTGACGGGCGCGGTGGAAATGATCGATACCGTGGGCGAGGTGCGCAACGTGTTGTCCGCGGGTGGCCTTGTGGGCGAGATTGCGGGCATGGTGCGCGCGCCGGTGCAGGAGACCTTCCGGGCCATGAACTTTGTCTATGCCCTGCGGATTCCCAGCGCGCTGTACTTGGAATTTGTCCGGCGCGGCGGGCTGTACCATGACATTGAGCGCCTGCAGGACAGGCGGGACTTTTTGCAGAAGAGCTGGCTGTTCGGCGAATCCCTGTCCTATCCCGTACAGAATATCATTGCCAACAGCATGGCTACGGAGCGCTACGAGGCCGGGGCGGAGATGCAGGTGGGGCTGGACGGCGACCGGTCGCTGTACGTGGTGAGTGAGGGCGAGGTGGAAGTGCTCATCGGCGACAGCGTCCTTGAGGTGCTGCGCAGCGGGGACTTTTTCGGCGAAGGGTGTGTTTTGTTCAGTACGCCGTGTGTCCACGGCCTGCGGGTCAAGACCACGGCGCAACTGTTCCGCATCCGGCATGATGAGATTCTGGACGTGCCCATCATCCGCTGGAAGCTCTTTGAAACCTACGAGCGGCGCATGCGGCTCATGGTCAGTCCGGAGCTTGTGGGCGTGTCCATCTTCCGCTGGCGGGACGAGTACGAAACGGGCGTCGCCTCCATGGACGCCCAGCACAAGGAGATGCTCCTTGCCGCGGACCGCGTGTATCTGGCCCTGAACACCGGGGAAAAGCGTGAGCACCTTGAGGAGTTCATAGCCTTCCTGCTGGCGTATTCCCGCGCGCATTTTGAGGAGGAAGAAGTCCTGATGGAGCGCCACGGCTATCCGGATCTTGAGGAGCACCGCCGGAGACACCGGCGGCTTGTGGATGAAGTGGAATCGTCTCTGGAGCGGTACCGGAGAGGGGAGTTCGCGCTGGACGTCGAGTTTATGGAATTGGTGAAGGACTGGATTGTGAACCACATCCTGCTGGACGACCGCAAGTATGGCTCCTTCCTGCGCCGCCACGAGGAGGGCGAGGACGTAGGCGAGGGCGACTAAAGCGCGCGAGGCGTGTGCCGGACGCGGAGGGCGCGTTCTGCGGTGGCAGGAATGGTTTTGTGGATGGGCCGCCGAGCCGGGCACAGGCGGGACGCAGGCGTCCCAAGGTGCTGTGGGCACGATGAAGCCGCTCCGGATGGGGCGGCTTGTGCTTTGCCGTTAGCGCAAAATGACGTGGTACCCGGCAATGCGCAGGTCGTCGTCCGACACATGGTGGAACTGCGGGTGCAGGGCGCGCCGGGGCAGGGGCGGGCCGTCGTGGTGGCTGGTGCTGCGGACCGTGACGGCAAAGCCGCAGGCGTCAAAGTCTTCCAGCATTTCCGAGGGCGCGATGCGGTTGGTGTAGAATCCGGCCGTGGCGACCCCCGGCCGCTCCCAGAAGGCGTCGCCAAAGCGCAGGTTGTTGCGGCCCCCGCCAAGGTGGTCGCGAAAGTCCACCTGATGCGAGCCCACGCCGCCGGGGCGCTGGATGCGCCGCAGTTCGCGCATGGTGTCCGCAAATTCATCACGGCGGATGTGCTCCAGCACGGCGTTGGAAAAGACAAAGTCTGCGCAATCGTCCGGGAGTTCGCGCAGGGAGGCGAGGCCCTCGGTCAGGTAGACGGCGGCGTTGGCGCGCAGGTAGTCGTCCCGGCTGGCAGGGGGCGTGTGGCCTTTCGCACCGCCAAGGGCGGCGGCGAGGGCGGCGTAGGTGCCCGCGTCCGTGGCGGCAAAGTCTCCGGCATCCACAAGGATGGTGCGCCCTGCCCCGGCGCGCCGCGCCAACAGCGCTGTGGAGAGGGCGTCGCCGCAGCCAAGCTCAAGGCAGGTGAAGTCCGGGGCCGGAGACTCGTACGCCGCAAAATGGGTGGCAAACACCTGCTGGGCGTGGGCGGGGTCGTCCATGGCGCCGTGGCGGAAGAGGCCCATGCGCCGCCAGAATCCGTAGGGGATGTTTAGCCGGGTCAGCAGGAGCTTTGCGCCCATTTTGGCCCACCAAGGCAGTGCCATGCATGCCTCCCATGCAAATGGTTTTCAGGAGTTATGCAAAGGATATAGCACGCCTTGGGCGTAAAGGGCTATGCCTTGGGCGCGCCGGGGTGCCGCCACCCAGTCTTCGGGCAGGTGCCGGCCGGGGGCGGGGGGCGCCGTACAAGGGGGGGCGCCTGTGGCGCGCCAGTGAAAAGCCTTTCCCGCGCCATGGTCCGGCCCGGTGGGGCGTTTTCGGGCGCTCAATGCAGACAGCCCCGGTTGGGGGCTGTTCTGCGTGGTCTCGCTGAAGGACGCTAGGAGGCGAAGGGGTCTTCCACCTCGGTGACGCCGGCATCGTCAAAGGTTGCCATGGCGTTGTAGGCATGGGCCGCGCCGCGGAGCAGGCTCATGGCTACAGCCGCGCCCGTGCCCTCGCCAAGGCGCATGCCAAGGTCCAGCAGTGGGCTGGCCTGCATGGCCTGCATAGCCTTGCGGTGCCCCGGTTCGGCCGATGCGTGGCTGAACACGCAGTAGCCCGCAACGGCGGGGCACATTTTCCACGCCGCCACATACGCCGCGGAGGAGATAAAGCCGTCCACCACCAGCACCAAGCGCTGCGCCGCGCCGCCAAGGATCAGCCCGGCAAGGGCGGCGATTTCGTAGCCGCCAAGGGCCGCCAGAATGTCCAGCGGCTGCCCTGCGGCAATGGTGGGCGCGTGCAGGGCCAGCGCCGTGCGGATGACGTCAGCCTTGCGGGCTGCGGCGTCTTGGCAAAGGCCCGCGCCGGGTCCGGTCAGCTCCTCCGGGTCCATGCCGAAAAAGGCGCAGTACAGCGCGGTGGAGGGGGTGGTGTTGGCAACGCCCATTTCGCCGGTGCCAAGGGTGCGGTAGCCCTCGGCGCGCGCTTCGGCGGCAAGGTCCGCGCCCAGCAGGATGGCGCGGATGCAGTTCTCCCGGCTCATGGCCGGGCCTGCGGCGAGGTTGTCCGTGCCTTCGGCAATCTTCCGCTGGATGAGGCGTGGGTGTACGGGGAAAGGACCGCCAAGGCACCCCGCGTCCACGGCTTTGAAGTCGATGCCGTACACGTCCGTCAGGGCATTGATGCCGCCGCCACCGGAAAGGAAATTGGCCATCATCTGGCGCGTCACCGCCTGCACCGACGGGCTGACGCCCTCGGCATGCACGCCGTGGTCGCCGCCGATGGTGTAGATACGCGCCGGGTCCATCTGCGGCGCACCGCCTTGAATGCAGTATAGTTGCGCGGCAAGGTCCTCCAACCGGCCAAGGCTCCCCGGCGGTTTGGTCAGGGAGTCCAAATGACGGCGGGCGTGTGGCTCAAGCGCCCAGTCCACCGGGCGGACGCCGCGTATGAGGGCGTCAAGACGTGAAGGCATGCGTATCTCCTGAAAAACGGCTGGAGCCGTATGACGTGGCAATGTGGAACCCAAGGGGCCGTGCATACATGCGTCCATGCGGTAATGCAAAAACCGTCGGCTGGGCGGCATTGACAGCCCGGGGTGAATGTATAGTGTGACTGATACGCTGGCCGGGGGAAACCCGGCGCGCTCCGCAGCGCCACGGCGCGGGACGGCAGGGCCGTCCACGGGAGCGCGAGGGCGTCAGACACACCCGGTCCATTCCGGATTATCCCTAAGGAGTATGAATCAGATGACCAGTCAGCTCAAGACGGCCCTTTTGCTGGGCCTGCTCACGGGCCTCATCCTGCTGCTGGGCGGCGCGATGGGGGGCCGTGGAGGCCTGTATGTCGCCTTTGTTCTGGCACTTCTCATGAACGTTGGCAGTTACTGGTACTCGGACCGCATCGTCCTGTCCATGTACGGCGCGCGGGAATTGTCGCCCGCAGACGCGCCGGGCCTGCATACCATGGTGGAGGACCTTGCCCACAACGCCGGGCTGCCCAAGCCCCGCATCGCCATCATCCCGCAGGAGGCCCCCAACGCCTTTGCCACAGGCCGTGGCCCGGAACATGCGGTGGTCGCGGTGACCGAGGGCATTATGCGCCTGCTGTCGCCCGAGGAACTCAAAGGCGTTTTAGCCCACGAGATGGGCCACATTAAAAACCGCGACATTCTTATCCAGAGTGTGGCCGCCACCCTTGCTGGCGTTATTATGTATGTTGCCAGCATGATCAAGTGGGCGGCGCTCTTTGGCTTTGGCGGCAGTGACGAGGAAGACGGCGGCAACCCCATTGCGGCTATTGGGCTGGCCATTATCGCCCCCATCGCCGCCATGCTCATCCAGATGGCCATCTCCCGCTCGCGCGAGTACCTCGCCGACCAGACCGGGGCGCAGCTGTCCGGTACGCCGCAGCATCTGGCGTCCGCGCTGGAGAAGCTGACGGCATGGAGCCAGCGCGCGCCCATGCAGGACGGCAATCCTGCCACGGCGCATATGTTCATCGTTAATCCCTTCACCGGGCAGCAGGTGATGCAGTGGTTCAGCACCCATCCGCCCGTTGAGGAACGTGTCAGCCGCTTGCGGGCCATGGCGGGAGGACGCTAGGCATGGGCCGTGCGGCAATGACGCGATTTGCGGCCTGTGTGCTGTGTCTTGCTGCGCTTGCTGTGGCCCCTGCCGCCGCCGGCGCAAAGGACGACACCCTGCGCATGACGCCTGTGGTCCGCGCGGTACAGGCCGTGTCACCAGCCGTTGTGAACATCACCACCGCCAAGGTGGTGGAGCGCGACGTGAATCCCTTTGGCGGGCTGTTCAACGACCAGTTGATGAATCCCATGCTGCGGGAGTTTTTCGGCTCCCGCGGGAAGCAGCGGTTCACGCGGCAGAGCCTTGGCTCGGGCGTTATCATCGACGGCCACGCCGGGCTGGTGCTCACCAATGCCCATGTCATTATGGGAGCAACGGAAATCAAAGCCCGGCTGCTGGACGGCCGCGTCTTCGACGCCGAGCTTGTCGGCTCCGACCCGGACTTTGACCTTGCGGTGCTGCGTCTTGATGCCTCGGGCGACTTGCCGCAGGTGCACCTTGGCGACTCGGACAACCTGCTTATGGGCGAGACGGTCATTGCCATTGGCAACCCCTTTGGGTTTTCGCATACCGTGACCACGGGCGTCATCTCCGCCCTGAACCGCACCGTGCGCACGGAGCACGGCGCGTACACGGACTTTATCCAAACCGACGCGGCCATCAATCCCGGCAACTCCGGCGGCCCGCTCCTCAATATCTACGGCGAGCTTATCGGCGTGAACACCGCCATTCAGGCCAATGCCGAGGGTATTGGCTTTGCCATTCCCATCGACAAGGCCCGCCGCGTTGTGGACGAGCTGGTCAGCGTTGGCACGGTGCAGCCCGTGTGGCTGGGCCTGAGCGGCCAGAGCGTGGACCAGCCAACGGCCAGCTACTTTGGTCTGGACGCTGTAAAGGGCCTGCTGGTGACGGAAATCTTTGACGAGACTCCCGCCAAGGAGGCGGGACTGCGTCCGGGCGACCTTGTTCTGAGCTTTGACGGCAACCCCGTGCAGGACAAGGAACGCTATCTCGAATACCTGCGCAACTACACGCGCGGCGAGGATGTGACCCTGACCATACTGCGTCAGGGCCGTACGGGCGAGGTGACGCTGAGTGTCCGCGCCTTCCCTGCCGAGCGTGCCCGGGCCATGGCGTGGGCGCGCTGGGGCGTGGAGGTGCGCGAAAGCGGCGGGGCGCTAGCCGTGGTGCGCGTGCGCGGCGGCAGTCCGGCGGAGAAGCTGGGCCTGCGCGCTGGCGACGGGCTGGTGAAGGTGGGCGGAATGCGCCTTGGCCGCATGTCGGACTTTGTCCACGCCTTTATGCGGTACCGTATGCAGAACGCATTGCTGCTGCTTGTCCGCCGGGGCGAGCGGGGCTACTACGTCCGCCTCAGGATTTAGGAATACAGGGCACTGCGTGTGCATTTGACGCGGAAAATGCGCCCAGGAGCAAGGCTGGAACGCTTCTTGGTCTTGACACCCGGGTAGGCAGGAGATATTCGGTTGTCCCTGGATGCCGTGACCGCACTCGGTCAGGGCATTGCAGCGTCCCCCGGGACGCGCTGGGAGGAAGCATCTTTTTCCGGCAACGGGAAAGAAAATCAAATCGGAGGTATACGATGGGTTACAAAGTTATCGTGGACAATGACAAGTGTGTTGGTGATGGCGAATGCGTCGACGTGTGCCCTGTTGAGGTATACGAAATGCAGGACGGCAAGGCCGTGCCCGTGAACGAGGAAGAATGCCTCGGTTGCGAATCCTGTATCGAAGTCTGTGAGCAGGACGCCATCACGGTCGAGGAAGAGTAGTCCACTCTTTTCTCGATTCGAGACAGACGTTTTTGAAAGGGAGCGGTGCCGGATAGTGCCGCTCCCTTTGTTATACCATAGGGGTAACGGACTCCGGCCCCCCGCTGGACACGCGCTTTTTTTCGCGCCCCCTCTCGACAATTCGTGTGAAGACATTAGCTTTCGGGGTATTGAACCAAACGAAAGCGTCCGGACCTGCCTGGGTCCGGGATCAGGGTGGAGTAGACCATGAATCTGGATTTCAGCGAAATTTTTGAGAAATACGAGGCGATTGTCGCCGAAGTGGATGCGGTCTTTGAGAAAGTGAAGGCCGAACATGGCGACTGCGTAACCTGCAGCGTCGGGTGTAGTGACTGTTGCCACGCGCTCTTTGATCTGAGCCTTGTGGAGGCCGTGTACATCAACACGAAGTTCAACGAGCGCTTTGAAGGCCAGCAGCGCAGCGACATCCTCGACCGCGCCGACGAGGCCGACCGCCAGACCTACCGCGTCAAGCGCGAGGCGTTCAAGGCCTCCCGCGATGGCGCGCTGGCCTCCGAAATCATGGAGATGGTCTCCAAGTCCCGCGTGCGCTGCGCGCTGCTGAACGACGAGGACAAGTGCGACCTGTACGACTTCCGTCCCCTCACCTGCCGCCTGTACGGCATCCCCACCGCCATTGGCGGCCGCGCGCATACCTGCGCCAAGACCGGGTTCGAGGGCGGCAAGCAGTACCCCACCGTGAAGGTGGAAAAAATTCAGGACCGCCTGATGGAGCTCTCCAGAGAACTGGCCGAATCCATCAACACGTCCTATGCCCAGCTCTCCGACATGCTGGTGCCGCTGTCCATGGCCCTCATGAATTCCTACGACGCCGAGTTCCTTGGCGCGCAGGATGAGAAGGCCAAGGCCGAGTGCGCCCCGTGTGCGGCCCCCGCGGCTCCCGAGCAGCCCGCCGAACAGCCCGCCGCCCCCGGCTCTGCCGCTTCAGCAGCCTTTGAGGGCGCTCCCTCCTGCGACAGCTGCGGCGAAGCCCCCGGCTCCAGCGCCTGCGATACCTGCGGCGGTGGCACCGTTTGGGAGATTGGCGGGGAGAAGAAGTAAATGGACAAGCTGACCCCCGATCAGGAAGAGCAGAAGCGCTTCATGTATGAGAAGATGTCGCCACGGCGGCGCAAGTTCATTGACCGTATGGGCTATGATAAATGGAACCCGTTCCAGAAGCCCTTCGACCCCATGGACATGCGCCGGGACGACACCAATCGCACCATTGAAGTTCTCGTTAAGCAGTTCCTGCGCGAGCAGGGCCAGTATCAGAAAGTTGGTGCGGGCTACAGCCGTGGCGCGCTGGAAGTGGCCATGGGCATCGTCAATAAGGACGAGCGCTATCGCGCTATGTATGACTTTTGTGTGTGGTATTCCGACCTCTTGCGCCGTGAGGGCAAGGGTGAGATGAATTGGGAACATGAATAATCCGGGCCCTAGGGCCTGGAAGACCAAGGACGCAACATGAGCACTCAAGCCAGAAACGTTGACGAGTATATTGCCGAGCTTTCCCAGCAGATCGCGACGAACCCGCAGTGTGCCAGCCACCATTACAATCTGGGTGTGGCCTACCTGCATAAGCGCATGTGGCAGGAAGCCGAAAAGTCCTTCCGCGAAGCAGTGGACAACTCCCCCCGCATGGCCGAAGCCTACGTCCAGCTGGGTGGCATCTACCTGCAGCGCGGCGACATTGACGGCTGCCTGAACATGAACAAGATTGCCAAGGGCTGCCGTCCGCAGTTTGCCGTGCCCTTTGCCAACATGGGCTTCTGCTACCTGCAGCAGGGCGACGTGGACGCCGCTATCCAGAACCTGACCAAGGCCATCAACCGCGACCCTGACTACGTGCAGGCCCTCGCGACGCTGGGCAGCGCCTACCTCACCGACAAGCAGTACGACGAAGCCCGCAAGGCGTTGAACAAAGCCCTTGAGCTGGCCCCGGCTTTTGGTCCGGCATGGAACAACATGTGCCTGCTGGAGCTGGAGCTCGGCAACATCGAAAGAGCCCGCGAGTACGCCGCCAAGGCCGAAGAGACCGGGTATGAGTTGGCCGAAGAGGTCAAGAAGGAACTGGAGGCTGAACAGGCGTAAGGGAGGTTTCCCATGGCCGGTTTCCGTAGAATGAAGGAGCGCATCCGCACACTGCTGCGTGGTGACGACTGGCAGGATGGCATCAGGGAACTGGAGGACGAGGCGGGTACTCCCCTTGTGGGGCCGCTGTTCTCCCTGCTGCTCGACCCGGACGAAATTGTGCGCTGGCGCGCTGTAACTGCCCTTGGGGCTGTTGTGGCGAGCATGGCCGACACGGATATGGAGTCCGCCCGCATCGTGATGCGCCGCTTTATGTGGCACATGAACGAGGAGTCGGGAAACATCGGATGGGGCATCCCCGAGTCCATGGGCGAGACCATGGCCCGGCACCCCCGTCTTGCCGAAGAGTTCCATACGAAACTGGCCTCGTATGTTCAGTGCCCGGACTGTCTGGGCGACGATAATTATATGGATCATCCGCCTCTGCGGCTGGCGGTCTATTGGGGACTGGGGCGGCTTGCGCAGGTTCGCCCCCAGCTTGTTCAAAACGCGCTGCCTGAGCTTGAGGCCGCCGTGCAGAATGAGGACAGTCCCGGAGCCCGCGCCGCCGCGTGCTGGGCCATAGGCCGTGTTGGAACGGCTGACAGCGTCAGCGTGCTTCGTCCGCTTGTCGAAGACGCCACGCCCGTCACCCTGTTCCGCAATGGCAGGCTGGAGGACACCACCCTCGGGGCTGTTGCCCGCGAGGCGGTTGATGCACTGGCTTCCTGACCGCAGGGGGCAGACAAGGAGAGACCCGTGAAGGACGAAAAAGGCCTTTACTACTACCCCAGCATGCAGACCCACGACGTGCGCATGTATGTGCGCGCCACGGAAGCCGGGGATATTGAGTTCCGCATGTGGCACAAGTCTATGCCCGAGGTGTGGGAGAAGCACGAGTGGATTCCCATCGACGTGGTGAAAGCCGCGGCGGATATGTACGACCACCCGGACCGCAATCCCGTTGCTCTGTACGATTTGGACATCGCCAAGCGCCTCATCGCCGAAGGCAAATAGCCCGGACCATATGACGCATTCCAGCGCCCCCGCAGCATCTGCTGCGGGGGCGCTTTTGCGTGTG
>NZ_JBUDSW010000101.1:0-11873 GCF_054921475.1 Desulfobaculum sp.
GGCGTGTGTGAAGGCGTAGGGGGGAGGAAAGCTGAGAACGGTAGCCCGTGTAGCTGAAGCGTGAAGGCTGAGCGTGCGCTGCGCTGATACGCGGAAGAAGTATATTGCCGCGTGGGTGAAAGGGCAAGACCTGCGGGGGGGCGGACATGGCCGGTGATGCGGAAGAGGGGCGGTGTAGCGCGAAAGGGAGCGGGCGGGGCTGGGCAGGGGCAAAGACCGCGCGGAGAATCCGCCCACGCACGGGGGAGGCGCGCCGCGTGGAGGCGATGCGCGGCGCCGTCTTGGCCGGCAGAAGGCGCTAGCCGTGCCGAAACAAATGAACAATGCCCTCAGCGATGGCGATGCAGAGACCTACTCCGGCCATGGTGATGGCGTCCTGCGATTCTCCTGCCTTGAGGGCGAAGAGCGCCGCTCCCATAATGACGAGAAAGACGCCAAGGGCGCGCAGCGGTCTATCCAGTCCGTATGAGGAAACCGTCGGCGGAATAATGGCTACGCCGCACGAGGGGCAGTACCGAGTTTCGGTTGTGATGTCGTGGTGGCAGTGGGGGCACTTGGTCTTTCCCATAATAACCTCCCGAAGTCTCGCGAGTGGCCGCGTGCGCGGCGGGCGTCAGTCCGTGGCGGACGTCTGGTGATGGTCGCGTTGTGATAAAGCGCGGGCCTTGCCCCGTGTCTGCGGCGTCTGCCCCGCGCTGGGTAAGCTCTCTGGATATGTGGTACCAAGGTTGGCCAAAAGGGGCAAGAGGGTAAAGAAAGACGCCCCGTTACGTGTAACGGGGCGTCTTGTGGCGGCGTGGCCAGCGGCGGGTCGTGTGGTGGACCGAATGTGTGGTGTGCCGTTGGCCGATTGGTGCTTTTCCCGTCCTCTACCGCCAAAAAGTGGTCGTGTGCGCGGCGTATTGCGCGGGACAATGGGGCGCAGATGTCCACACCGGGCATTCGGACGTGCGGTGCGCCGCGCTGCGTCCAGCGGCCGCGAGGCCTTGACCTGCATAACGCTGAAAGCACGGATAAAATGGAACATCCGCTTGCCGATATCCCTAACAGGATGCCCCAAACCCCGCAACCCGTAACGCGCGGGTATTGCGGAAAAAACCGCCACAAGCGAAAGGGCGGCCGGATGGATTCGGCCGCCCTTCGCAAGAGGATGCTTGATGCTTCGGTTTCTTTTTCTACACCATTTAGGAGGAGGTTATATGTCTTCGATACGGTTGGAGGAAAGGGTCTGACCTCGCCCGCATCGTCGAAGAGGGAAGTTGTGAGAGAGCTTGATGGTTGCAGAAGGCTTCCCGTGCCTTCTGTCCCTCTTCTTATCAAGTGGCGTGCCAACTGTGAAAAGATAAGAATTCCAAGTCATTACAAACTTGGCGGCTGTTCGCCTGAGTGTGCATGGTGCAAGGGTTCGCACAGAAAAAGTGCAACGCGTGCAGTGGGTTGCACAGATCCTGTGCAGGGGGGGGGAGGACAAAATGTGTGTAACAGGTTGAAAATTCTGTGGGCGGAGAACGAAAGGGATACGAGAGGGCCGGAAAAAAGGAGAACCCAGTGTTCCCGTTCCATAAATCCGGTCCTGCAAGTTCCGGTTTGAGTTGGGGGCTGGGTACGAAAAAGAGTGTTATATTTAAGCATGTTAAAGTGTCTATCAGGTAGAAAAGGGGTAGGAAATGGGTAAAAGCGGAACCCCGAATTCCTCTTTTGATAAGAAAATAAAAGTATAACATGCTGTTTTTATTGATTAAATAGACTTGGCACAGAGCGTGCTCATTGCGTGACGCCTCGCCCGGACAGCGCATCCTGGCGGGAGTTTTTTATGAATAGGTGGAACGCGATGCGCAGAGTGCAATTTCGGGATGTATCCCACGAGGCGGCAAGCCTTATGCTGTTGACCCTTGGGGCGACTATCACGGCTTTTTCGTGCAAGGCCATGGCCATTCCTCAGGGTGTGGTGTTTGGCGGGTTGTCTGGGGCGGCGCTATTGGCGCACCGTCTGTCTGATTGGGCGACTCCCGGTATGTGGCTGCTGGTGCTGAATGCACCGCTGTTTGTGCTGGGCGGGGCGCTGGTTGGGCGGCGCTTCTTTTTTGTGAGTCTGTACGGGATGCTGTGTCTGTCTTTGGGCATAGACGCCATCGACGTACGGGTAACGTTTCCAAACCCTGTGGCGGGCGCTGTGGCTACCGGCATGGTGATGGGCCTTGGCACCGGGCTGGTGCTGCTGGCGCATGGGTCGCAGGGCGGGCTGGATATTGTCGCAAGATGTCTGTCTCAGAGGTTGCAAGCCTCTGCCGGTGCGGTGTATCTGTCTTTCGATGTCGTGCTGTTTGGCTGCGCGGCTATGATCCTTGGAGGGGCCACGGTTGCGACCTCTTTGACGGTGACAGTCGCCATGGCGGCCACGACGGATATTGTCATGCGGTGTGCGGTGTGGTGTCGCGCGCATGCCGCCCGGATGAGTGTTTCCGTGCCGGTTGGTGCCGGCGCTCACGCGGTAGTTCCCGTGCCTGTACATGTGCGCCGGAAGCACTGAGAGAAGTGATCTTTACCAGAGAAGGGTCAATTGACCCTCGGAGATGAGAATGACCAAGGCACGTTCGGGGTTGCAGACCATTGAGGGGTATGTTGGGCCGTACAGTTGGGACGAGAATGAAGAAATCGTCACGGTGTCGGTCATTACGGATGAGAACAGGGAGTATGTGGTGGAGCATGCCGGTCCGGGTGCCCGCCTGCTCGACTATGTTGATGAATACATCCGTGCCGAGGGGGCGGTGCGCAAAAGCCGCGATCATTTCAGTCTGACGGTACAGAGCTTCGATGTCATCGACGCGCCCGAGCTGGACGACTGGATTGAGGATGACGACTGGTAGGGCATCCTCGCCACCCGTCAGGGTTTTTCCCACGCAGAACGAGACTCCGCAGGTTAATGCCGGCGGGGTCTCCGCTGTTTTGAATGCAGGAAGCTGGCGGACCTCTCGCGCCCCAGCCTGCGGGGTGCTGATTTTGGTTGCAAGGGGGGACGGGCCGGACGTACAGTGCCGCCACCGGAGTTCCTGGAGAAAAGTACGATGAAACGTGTTTTGGTAGCGACACCGGATGCCGCCGTATCCGGCATCATCCGCGAAAGTTATACCACGCCGCCCACCATAGATACCGCCTTGAAGCGGGAGGAGTTCGGCCACCATTTGGCGCGCAGGCAGTACGATACGCTGTTTGTGGATGTTGCCATGCTGGATGTGCCGCCCACCAATGGCGATGCGCAGGCCTTTGTGGATGCGCTGGCGCCCATTGCCCGCACCAGTCCGCATGCGGAAATCGTTATCCTTGCGCCGCCGGAGCGCCTGCGCGCCGCCGTCAGGCTGGTGAAGGCCGGTGCGGACGACTACCTCAATTATCCATTGGACCGGACCGAGGTCCGCTATGTGTTGGAAAGCCTGTACGAAAGCCTCAAGCTCCAGACCGAGATGGACTACTTCCGCGCGGAGGTCGGCGTGGGGCGCTTTATGCAGGTTGTGGGGACGCGCACGCCATCCATGCGCGCCGTGTTCGACAAGGCGCGCCTTGTGGCGCCAACGTCGTCCATTGTGCTCCTCACGGGCGAGACCGGGACGGGCAAGGGCGTTATCGCCCGCCTTATCCACGCCCTTGGCGCGCACAGTTCCGGGCCTTTTGTCAGTGTGCACTGCGGCGCAATTCCCGATACGCTTATCGAGAGCGAACTTTTTGGGCATGAGAAGGGCGCATTCACCAGCGCGGTGAAGCGCAAGCTCGGCCGCTTTGAGGTGGCCGCCGGCGGCACCATATTCCTTGATGAAATCGGCACTGTGACGCCGTCCGCGCAGGTGAAGCTGCTCCAAGTGTTGCAGGAGAAGGTGTTTCAGCGTGTGGGCGGCTACGCGGATATTCCGTTGAAGTCGCGCATCATCGCCGCCACGAATATTGATCTTGGCGAGCTATGCGCGCGGGGCGAGTTCCGCAAGGACCTGTTCTACCGCCTGAACGTCTTCCCCATTGAAATCCCGTCGCTGCGGGACCGGGCGGATGACATCCCCATGCTGGCGGAGTTCTTTTTAACCAAGCTGAACGAACAGCACATGAAGGACATCCGCGGCATTCACCCCACAGTGCTGGGCGCGCTGGCCGGATACGACTGGCCGGGCAACGTGCGAGAGCTGGAAAACCTCATCGAGCGCGCCTATATCCTTGAGCGCTCCAATGTGCTGACGCCCGAGAGCTTCCCCGTGGACATTGCCGCCAGTGGCGCGCCAGCGGCCAGCCTGCCGCTGGACCTGACGCAAACCCTTGCGGAGTTCTGCGAAAGCGCCAAGGAGAGCGCGCAGCGGCACTACCTCAAGGAGCAGCTTGCCGCCCACAACGGGCGCATGAACAAGACCGCCGAGGCCGCAGGCATCAGTCCGCGCCAGCTCCGCAAGCTCATGACGCGATACGGCTACCGCAAGGAAGACTTTAAGGTCTGATTTTTCCCGGATAGCAGGGCTTTGCTCCGTCAGAGCCATACCACCCCCGTGTTTTCGTCCTCTGTGGCGGCAGACACGGGGGTGTTTTTGTTTGTGCCCATATGCCGGGAGGATGTGGAATGGTCCGACCATAGCGGTAGGGAAAGGTCCGACCAAAGCGATGTGAAAAAAATGTGTGGGGTGGCACTGGAACAATGCATTAAGCGTAACAGGCTTGATTTATTGAGATAAGTCTTTTCACCGATGCCGCCTTCTGGATTCTGTACGGGGGAAAGGTCCGACCAAACCCCGGGGAAAGGGTTGACAGCGATTCCAGTATTGTGCAGAGTTTGGTCCGACCATTTGACGGGGCAACGGATGCCGCGCAGATGGTGCAGCTGTGCACGTTAACTGAGTTTGGTGAAGATTTCGCAAGAAATGGGCTGGCTGCACGCTTCGTCGCCATACCGGCGGCTGGCATATTTGGACAGAAAGGTCATACCATTCATGGATCAGACAGAGATGAAAAAGGTCTTGGCATTCACTCCGGCGCAGATTGGTCGCGCCAGCGAGGATGTGGCCCTGCAAATTGAGGCGGCCATCACCAGCGGGCGCATTCAGCCCGGTGAGCACCTGCCCAGCGAACGTGAGCTGCAAAGCCTGTTTCAGACCGGGCGCGGCGTCATCCGCGAGGCCCTGCGGACCCTTAAGCAGAAAGGGCTTATCGAAATCCGCAAGGGCGCCAAGGGCGGCGCATATATCAAACAGATAGAAGTCGACAACGTCAGTGAGTCCCTCGCGCTGTTTTTGAAGCAGCACTCCGTGGCTCCCGACCGCATTATCGAGTTCCGCGAGAGCATTGACCGCGCCATCACCTGTTTGGCCATCTCCCGCGCAACGGAAGAGGAAAAGCAGCAGCTTGTGGACGGCGCGCACCGTCTGGAAAAGATGCTGGAAGCGCCGAATCCGGACCTGAACCAGCTTGGCGAGCTGGACAGGGAACTCAACATCCTGCTGGCGAACATGGCGCATAATCCCGTGTTCGAGTGGGTGATGCGTGCGCTGCAGTCTGGCTTTAGCTCCCACGATTTCGCGCTATACGAAATGCCCGAATACCGTGAGGCCACCGTCTCCAACTGGACGGATACCGCGCGCGAGATTGCGCAGGGCGAAACGCTGCGGGCGCTGTCGTACATCGGTCATCACTATGTTTTGCTCAGCCGGTGTGTGGAGGCGCGAAGCGCCGAAGGCCGCCCCGGTGTGACGGAATTTTTGGACACGTCCTCGGACGAGGCAACCGAGACGTCGTCCTAAGGCACTTCCGGTACTCTCCTACTGGTTGCACTGCACCTCCGGGCGCTGCCGTGCCCATTATCCCGGCGGCGCCATCGGCACTGCCCTGTGCCGCACGGGGTGGCGCGGATGTCACGTTCCACAGACGCCGCGCCGCCCCGCCGGAGGAGTGCACGCCGCGGCCCGCGCCAGAGTGGGGCCAACGCGGCGAAAAGGCTGGCATATCCAGCCAAGGAAAAGTGGGAAGCATCGCCCGTAAGGGCGCAGGAAAGAAGGGGAGAAGAAGGGTTTCTTGCACAAACCGGGCGCCGCTGAAGGCGGACGGCCCGGGGCTGGCAGGATGTGTGTGTGGAAAAGGCTGCGCTAGGTGTGCGCCATGACAGCCCTAAGCCGTACCACGAAGCATCAGCGACGCCCGGTTTGTGCAGGAAAGCCGTGAAAAGCCGGTCACCACGGTGACCGCCGGGGGAGCGCTCCTCTCGCGTGCGTTCTCCTCATAACCATTCTCCCGGCGTTTATGGCTGCCTCGCGGCCATGACGGCACCCAAAAGAAAGCGCGCCACAACGCGGCCCAAACAAGGGCGCACGCGGCGCGCGCACGGCAAGGACGGCCCGTCAGCGTGTGGCGACGGACGGGCCGGAATTCAACGCAACACTATAAAGGACAGCCCGCCGCTCCTTGGCAGAGGATATGCGCGGCGGGCCGCCCTGAACCGAACATGCCGTCTGGCAGGACGACATGAGCAGGAGGTCCCATGGCTAAAAAGATGTATGATTACATCATTGTTGGTGGCGGTTCCGCCGGTAGCGTACTGGCCAACCGTTTGAGTGCGAATCCCAAGAACAATGTGCTGGTGCTGGAAGCCGGTCTTCCGGACTTTCGTCTGGATTTCCGCATCCATATGCCCGCGGCACTGACCTACCCCCTCGCAGGCAAGACCTACAACTGGTGGTACGAGTCCGACCCCGAGCCGCACATGCACAACCGCCGCATTTATCAGCCCCGCGGCAAGGTCCTTGGTGGTTCCAGCTGCGTCAACGGGATGATCTACATCCGCGGCAACGCGATGGACTACGAAAAGTGGGCCAAAATCGATGGCCTTGAGGACTGGGACTACGCCCGTTGCCTGCCGTACTTCCGCCGGTTTGAAACCCGCATGGACGGCGCAACCGCCTACGACGGCGCCAACGGGCCCTTGTACCTGACGACCCCCGAGTGCGACAACCCCCTGTTCAACGCCTTTTTCCAGGCTGTTCAGCAGGCTGGCTACCCCGTGGTGGACAACGTCAACGGCTACCGTCAGGAAGGCTTCTCCAAGTTTGACGCCACCATCTATCAGGGTCGCCGCTGGAACGCCGCCCGTGCCTATGTGCACCCGGTGCGCAGCCGTCGCAACCTCAAGGTCCGCTGCGGCGCGCAGACCTCGCGCATTCTCTTCGACGGCAAGCGCGCCGTGGGCGTCGAGTACGATACCCGCTTCCGCAAGGGCGTCAAGGCATACGGCGGCGAAGTCATCGTCTGCGGTGGCGCCATCAACTCCCCGCAGCTGCTGCAGCTGTCCGGCATCGGTAATGCGGACGAGCTGTCCAACCTCGGCATTGACCCGGTGCAGCACCTGCCCGGCGTGGGCGAGAACCTGCAGGACCATCTGGAACTCTATGTCCAGTACGCCTGCAAGAAGCCCGTCAGCATGTATCCGTCGCTCAAGTACCGCAATCAGCCCAAGATTGGCGCCGAGTGGCTGTTCCTGCACAAGGGCGCTGCGGCCACGAACCACTTCGAGGCCGGCGGCTTTATCCGCGGCAACGACGAAGTGGACTACCCGAACCTGCAGTACCACTTCCTGCCCATCGCCATCCGCTACGACGGCTCAGCGCCTAACGAGGGCCACGGCTATCAGGTCCACGTTGGCCCCATGAACACCGACGTTCGCGGTCATGTGAAGATCAAGTCCGCCGATCCGAAGGAATACCCCAGCATCCTGTTCAACTACCTCTCCACCGAGCAGGAGCGCCGCGAATGGTGCCAGGCCATCCGCAAGACCCGCGAAATCATGACGCAGTCCGCGTTTGACGAGTTCCGCGGCGGCGAGCTGGCCCCCGGCGAACATGTGCAGACCGACGAAGAGATTCTGGACTTTGTGGCACGCGAGGGCGAAAGCGCCTACCACCCCAGCTGCACCTGCAAAATGGGCTATGACGACATGGCCGTTGTGGACAGCGACCTCAAGGTGCACGGCGTGGAAAACCTGCGTGTCGTGGACGCCTCCATCATGCCGCTTATCACCAACGGCAACATCTACGCTCCGGTCATGATGATCGCCGAAAAGGCCGCGGATAAGATTCTCGGCAATACGCCGCTGGATGCTTCTCCCGCGCCGTTCTACAAGCACGAACAGGGCGAGTAGACCCCGAGACCGCAAGGAGACCTGCAATATGATGCAGAAGAAGATGTACATCGACGGCCAGTGGGTGGATGCCGAGTCCGGCAGCACCACGGAAATCATCGACCCCGGCAACGGGCGCGGTGTGGCCGTGGTGGCCGAAGGCTCCCGCGATGACGCCAAAAAGGCCATCGCCGCCGCGCGCGAAGCCTTCGACTACGGCCCGTGGCCGCACACCCCCGCATCCGAGCGAGGCCGCCTCGTCTGCCGTCTGGCGGACCTCATAGAGCGCGACCGCGAGGAGCTGGCCCGGCTGGAGAGCCTGGACACAGGCAAAACAGTTGAAGAAAGTCGTTGGGATATGGATGACATCGCCGGTATCTTCCGCTACTTTGGCGGGTTGGCGGACAAGGAAGGCGGCGAGGTGATTTCCTCGCCCATTCCGGACTCCACCAGTGAACTGGTACGCGAACCCATCGGCGTCTGCGGGCAGATTTCCCCGTGGAACTATCCGCTCCTTCAGGCGTCGTGGAAGATGGCCCCGGCTTTGGCCGCAGGATGCACGATTGTCATGAAACCCAGCGAGATCACCCCGCTGACGACCATTAAGGTCACGGAACTGGCCGAAGAGGCCGGATTCCCCAAGGGAGTGGTCAATACCGTACTCGGCCCCGGCTCCGCCGTGGGCGCCGAACTGTCCGAAAGCCCGGATGTGGACCTGATATCCTTTACGGGCGGCATCGACACCGGCAAAAAGATCATTCAGGCCGCGAGCGGCAACGTGAAGAAGATGGCCCTTGAGCTTGGGGGCAAAAACCCCAATATCATCTTCGCCGACGCCGATTTCGACCTTGCGGTGGACTACGCGCTCAACGGCGTGTTCTTCCACGCTGGTCAGATTTGCTCCGCCGGCGCCCGCATCCTTGTGCAGGACGACATCTACGACGCCTTCGTAGAGGAACTGCACAGACGCATCAGCCGCATCGTTGTGGGCTACGGCTTCGACGAAAAGACCGAGATGGGACCGCTCATCTCCGCCGAGCATCTGGCCAAGGTTGAGGACTACGTCCGCATTGGTCAGGAAGAGGGCGCGCGCCTGCTTTGCGGCGGCAAGCGTCCGGACGACCCGGCGCTGGAGGGGGGCTTCTTCTACATGCCCACCCTGTTCGCCGACTGCGAAAACGACATGCGCATCGTGCAGGAAGAAGTGTTCGGCCCGGTTATCACCGTGGAACGCTTCTCCACCGAAGAGGAAGTCGTTCAGCGTGCCAACAGCACCGTCTACGGCCTGTCCGCTGGCTTCTGGACCCGCGACCCCGACCGCATCAAGCGCGTTTCCCGCGCATTGCGCTTCGGCACCGTGTGGGTGAATGACTTCAACGTGTACTTCACACAGGCACCATGGGGTGGCTACAAGCAGTCCGGCCTTGGCCGCGAGCTTGGCCGCATGGGGCTTGAGGAATACACCGAAGTGAAGCACATCTTCCAGAACAGCAACACCCAGCCAGTGAACTGGTTCGGTAAATAGACCACAAAAGGGGAGAGCACAGGAGTGTTCTCCCCTTTTTTCATGTGGACGAGAGTGTTCCCGTGGCGGATGCCGCCAGCAACGTGGACACAGCCCCGGCGGAGTGCCTCTGTGCAGGCAGCCGTCCGTGGCGTGCCATTTTGTTGGCGGAGTGTTCGTCATCAGTGCCGCGCGGAAGGAACGTTTCGCGCGGCGTCCGGCCGGGTTCGTCATTGTGGCGGCGGCTGGTCACCCAGACAGCGTGCGGCGCGGGGGCGCAGGGAACCGGATCGATTCCGGCATACGCCGCTTTCCGGCGCGCACTGTTTTGGGCGGAGCACGGCACAAGCGGGGCATGGCCCCGTTAACAGCAACATAGGAGGTATGATGTTTGATGAAGGCCCAAGGAAGTTGATGACAGTAGTGCTTCTTCTCTTCATGTTCGCCTTCACCGGCGTGGCTCACGCCAAGAACAACGAGGTACGTTTCGTCAGCATCGGCTGGACGGGCGTATCCATCAAGACTGATATCGCAGTAGAAATGCTGAACAGTCTTGGGTACTCGGCCACGAATCTCTTGGTGTCCGTGCCCATCGCCTACAAGGCGATGGACATGCAGGAAGCCGACGTCTTCCTCGGCAACTGGATGCCCACCATGGAGACCATGGCCAACAAGTTTTTCAAGAAGGGTACTGTGGTCAAATACGTGGCCAACATGCCCGGTGCCAAGTACACCCTCGCCGTCCCGACCTACGTCGCGGAAGGTGGCTTGAAGAACTTTAGCGACATTGCCAAGTACGCCGATAAGCTCGAAGGCCGCATCTACGGCATCGAGGAAGGCAACGACGGCAATGCGGTCATCGAAAAGATGATCGAGGATGATATGTTTGGACTGGGTGATTTCAAGCTCGTGCCCTCCAGTGAGAGCGGCATGCTCGCCCAGGTGCAGTCCTTCGCCAAGGCTGGAAAGTGGATCGTGTTCCTCGGCTGGGCACCGCACAGCATGAACGAGAACATCGACATGACCTACCTTGACGGCAGCACTGCGGAGACGTTCGGTCCCAACAACGGTTCGGCTACCATTTATACCAATGTGCGCGCCGGCTTTGTGGATGAACATCCGAACGTGGGAAAATATCTGAAGAATTTGGTTTTCCCCATCAGCATGATGAATGAAATCATGGTGGCTCTGCACAACGACGATGGCCTGAAGACCAAGGAAGCAGGCATGCAGTGGCTCAAAAACCATCCGGAAATGTACGAGAAGTGGCTGGATGGTGTGACGACTGCAGACGGCAAGCCCGCTCTGCCTGCCTTTAAGGCATACCTTGAGACCATCTAAAAACGGCAAGCTCTCCGCGTGAGCGGAGAGCGCCGTATGTTGCGTCATTCGGCCGCTTGCGGGGTTTTTCCGTAGGCGGTGAGGTCTTCCGTGCAGAAGACTGCCTCGCAAGTCGCCGCGCGTGCTCACTGTGAGACGTGCGGCCGCTGTGCGGGCGGAGGCGCAGCCGGGTGGAGCCTTGTGCCAATTGGGTGAAGCTCGTATTCCTTGAATACGCACGTTGAAGGGCGTCCTGCGCTGGCAGCAGCGGCAGGGCGCCCTTTTTGTTGTCTCTCTCCCGTCCGCGTTGCCGCTCCCTTACCCGTGATCTCCCCTTCCTCATCGCCCCGCTTTTCGTTCGTGTCCCCGGTTGCTTTTCGCGATTCACAGGCCTACCCTCGGCTCGCCGGTGGGCCGTTGCCTACATCGGCGCAACTGTGAAATTCAAGAGACTGCCAAGTGAGGCGAGATATGCAACTGGACGACGTGGCGCAGGCCGTAGCAGACCTTGCGCAGAAGAATGGCTGGGACGGGGCGCAGTCCAAGCGGCCCCAGACGCCAAGGAACCTTGCCGTATCCCTTTCCATAGAAGCGGCAGAACTGCTGGAGTGCTTCCAGTGGACCGAAGACGCCAACCCCGACGCCGTGGCCGACGAAATCGCCGACGTTATCATCTACGCCGCACAACTGGCGAACGTGATGGGCATGGACCTCAACGAAGTGCTCCAACGTAAAATCAACCGCAACCTCACCCGTACATGGGATCAGGACGGCGCGCACGGACAGGCTGGGTCGTAGCACGGGGTTGGTGCCTTTGGCTGGGCCGGGTCGTCACGCCGGGTTCGGGAGGGTATCTCCGATGGTTTAAGGGGTGCGACCCCTTAAAAATCCCGAGGTTTTTCGGGCTGGAAGCCA
>NZ_JBUDSW010000102.1:0-11836 GCF_054921475.1 Desulfobaculum sp.
CCATCCACACGGACGAGAGCCGTCAGGGGTGACGACAGTCCCAGATAAAGGCACTCGGCCTGTGCGCAAATGGGATCGTTAAGGGCCCGCGGCCCTTAACCCGCCGGAGGCAAAATGTTCGCTAAATAAGTATATATTTTAGACCAATAGCACATTTAGGAACACAACGAACAATCGACGCCACACGCCCGTTGGCACCAAAAAAAGGCCGCCTTTCGGCGGCCTTTCACTTCGTGTCGACTGGTGCGTCTAGAGCGCGGCTTTGGCGGCGTTTATGGCCGCGTTGTAGTCGGGCTCATTGGAGACTTCGCTGACGATTTCCTGATGCGTGATGGCGCCCTCCTTGTTGATGACGAGAACGGCGCGTGCGAGCAGGCGCAGTTCTTTAATGAGCAGTCCATAGTTCGTACCGAAGGAGACATCCTTGTGGTCGGACAGTGTGACGACTTTATCCACGCCTGCTGCGCCGCACCAGCGCTTCTGGGCGAAGGGCAGGTCGGTGGAGATGGTGAGGATGGTCACATCGCCGAGGTTGGCGGCTTCTGTATTGAAGCGCCGGGTCTCCATGTCGCAGACGGGCGTGTCCAGTGACGGCACGGCGGAGACGATGAGGACGCCTCCTGCGTAGTCTGCCAGCGATTTGGGGTTGAGGTCGTTGTCCAGCACGGTGAAGTCGGGCGCTTTTTGCCCAACTTCCACGGGCGAGCCTGTGAGGGTCAGCCCGTTGCCGTGTAGGGTTACGATGCCGCTACGTTCTGCCATGAACTCCTCCTTGCCGTGAGTGGTGAAGGATATGCGGAGCCGATTTACCGCAGGCTCCACTGCCCGTAGTACACGAGATTGCGCTTAGCGTCAGCCGTTTTGCTGATGCGAGTTGCCGCGTCCGGAAAGCTCCGTCAGACGGGCGAGTTGTGTTTCGTGCTGTGTGGTGATGCTGCCGGGGCGCATGCGCCAGTGCCAGTTGCCCTTGAGGTTTCCGGGGCGGTTCATGCGGGCGTCTGCGCCGAGGGCCAGCAGGTCCTGCACGGGAATGATGGCGAGCTTGGCGTGGGAAAGAAAGGCCATGCGCGCCAGAATCCATGGCGCGGTGTCGGCGGTGACGTTTTGGCCGGCGTAGTCGATGAGGCGCTTTCGGGTGGCGTCGTCGGCTTCGTCGGTGAACCAGCCTTTGGCGGGCATATTGTCGTGGGTGCCGGTGTAGACGACGCTGTGCGGGCCGATGTTGTGCGGCGCGTAGGGGTTGCTTGGCAGGTCGTCGCCAAAGGCGAAGAGCAGAATCTTCATGCCCGGCAACGCGTAATGGGCCATGGTCTCGCGCACGTCCGGGGTGATGACGCCAAGGTCCTCGGCCACGAGGGGCAGGGTGGGACGCCTGGCGAAGAGGGTGTCGAAGAATTCGCGAACCGGCGCTTCGACCCATTCGCCGTTCATGGCTGTGGGCTCGCCTGCGGGCACCTCCCAGTAGGCGACAAGACCGCGGAAGTGGTCGATGCGCAGGGTGTCGAACAGGTCCAGATTGCGGAAGATGCGGCGCACCCACCATGAGAAGTTGTCCTTTTGCAGGGCGTCCCAGTCGTAGATGGGGCTTTCCCACAGCTGGCCGGTGGCGCTGAAGTAGTCCGGCGGCACACCGGCAACGACGGTTGGGACGTACTCGTCGTCGAGCTTCCAGCAGTGGGGGGCGCTCCACAGGTCGGCGCTGTCGAGGTCCACATAGATGGGCATGTCCCCGAAGAATTGAATGCTGCGCTCGTGGCAGTAGGCCTTGAGGGCGTCCCACTGCTCCTGAAACACCCACTGGAGAAAACGCACTTCGTCCATGACGTCGGCTAGGTCGGCGCGGGCGCGGGCGAGCGCCTCGGGCTGGCGGGTGCGCAGGGGCTCCGGCCATGTGTTCCATGGCTTTTCGCCGTAGCGCGAGCGCAGGGCCACATAGAGCGCGTAGTCGTCCAGCCAGTGGGCGCTCTTTTGGCAGAAGCGGTGATACTCGGGGTGGTTCTCGGGATTGAAGCGGGCGTGGGCCTTGGTGAACAGGGCCTGCTTCCATTCGGTGACGGCGGCAAAGTCCACGGTGTGCTCGGGGAAATTAGGGGGCGAGGCGATGTCGGCTTCGTCCAGCCAGCCTGCTTGAACAAGGCGTGCGGGGCAGATGAGCAGGGGGTTGCCCGCAAAGGCGCTGACGCTGTGATAGGGGTCGTTCCATGAGGACTGCGCCGTGGGGGTAAGGGGCAGAATCTGCCAGACGCGCTGGCCGGTGCGGTGAAGCATGTCGGCAAAGGCGTAGGCTTCGTCCCCAAGCCCGCCGATGCCGTAGGGGCTGGGGAGCGAGGTGATGTGCATGAGCAGTCCGCTTGAGCGCAGAATCATGTGATCCTCCAGAGCGGTTTTGGCCCAGCCCCGCTTGTGCGGGGCTGGGCGGGTGGTCAGATGATGGATAACGCGGCGTGGCCTAACACGAGGGGCTGTCCACAATGGCCCGGATGGCGGCAAGGGGGACCTGCGTCCATGCCGGGCGGTTGTTCAGTTCCTCGGCGAGTTCGGCCACGGCCTTGTCCAGCAGGAAGCTGTCGAGCAGCAACCGCCGTTCAGTGGGGTCGGTTGGAATCATGACGCTTTGCTTGGCGGTGGCGAGGTACGCGTCACGGAAGGCGGCCCCGGCCCAGTACTGCCAGTAGCGGCCCCAGCAGACGAGGTTGGAGAGGTCGCTGACGCGGGCGTAGCCTTGCTCGGCAAAGGCGGACAGCGCGGCAAAGGCGGCAAAGTCCATGGACCGCAGAAGCGTGGCCACATCGCGCAGGGGCGAGCGCAGCAAGCGGCGTTCGCCGTAGGTGCGGTCCGGGTCGCCCTCAAAGTCGATGAGGGCGAAGTCTTGCCCGGTGAGCAGGGCGTGCCCGAGGTGGAAGTCCCCATGGCAGCGGATGCGCTGCCCGCCGAAGCGCTTGGAGGTAATATTCTTGTAGAAGTCCTGAATGGTGGCCTTGTTGTCCAGCGCCCAGTTGGCGTCGCCAAGGGCCTCCTGCGGCAGGTCGTCGATGCGCTTTTTGAGCTGAGGCCACACACGCCCGACGTGACTGCGCAGCCCCTGATACAGGGAGCGCTGATACAGGCGGGTGAAGTCCTCGGGCAGGAAGGCGTCGTGCTCCAGCGTGCCTGTTGGTGAGGACAGCGCGAGGTGCAGCTCCGCCGTGCGCTGGCCGAGGACGGCAAAGCGCTCAAGGGAGGAGCCGAACATTTCTGCGGCGCTCTCGGGCGGCGTGATGCTGGAGACATCAAGCATGTGCTCTTCGGGGATGTTCGGCGCTTCTTCGCGCCGTGCCTGCGCCCTGTCAAAGACGCCTTGGAGCATCTCCAGAACGTAATGCCACGCCGTGCCCTGATTGGGGATGTATTCCGTCAGGGTTGCCAGCGTCATGGGGGCGTGATGGCGGCCGCGGCGGTACTCGATGGCGCCGACCACATTGGGGCTGTGGGGGTAGTTGCGCTCGTTGAGAAAACGGCCGATTTCCAGTTCCGGGCTGATGTCCGGGTCAAGGCGGCGGAAGAACTTGAGCACGAAGGTGTCGCCAAAGACGATGACGGTGTTGTTCTGGTCCACGCGCGCGGACGGGGAGTGCAGGGTGAAGTCCGCATCCTGCACCATACGCCGCAGGGCGCGGGTGCTGCTGATGGCGATGCGGTCCGTGGCCTCCACGGTGGCGGCGCGCCGGGGCACGTTTTCAAGCAGCGCCATACAGAACGTCCGCGATGCCAGCGCGTCGAAGAGGTAGCCTTCCTCGTTGCTGGCCGCGATGGATATTTTGCCGAGGATGGTGTGCGGCTGTTCGCTGTAGAGGCGCTCGGCGCGGTTGCCCGTGGCAAAACCAAGGGGCACGGAATAGTACTCCTCGGTGCCGTCCATGTATTCCACATGCACGAGGGTGATATAGGCGGGCGGGTCCAGATTGGACACGGTGAGCCACTGGCGGAAGCTGGCCGTGGCGATGCGCCGATTGCCGCCGCAGAACCATGGCGAGCTGGCAATGTAGTGCGGCAGCAGGGATTCCAGCCGCTCCAGATGCGGCGCGGCCAACACCTCGTCCCACGAGGCGGAGCAGGCAAAGGCCGGGGTCTCTTCGGTCTTGCCGGTGATGATGTCCGCGCCCACGCGCAGGGGGGCGAGGACGAACCAGAAGAACGTGTGCCCCGCAATGGTCAGGGTGTAGGGCCGGTTGCCGATTTGCGGAAATTCCGAGCGCCCGAACATTTCGACGGGCACCATGCCCGCGAATTCGGAGAGGTCCAGCTCCGCGTGCTGGGCGTAGCGCGACAGATTGGCGACCACAAGGATGCGCTCGTCCTCGTAGGAGCGCACAAAGCAGAGGATTTTTCTGTTCTCCGGCGAGATGAAGTCGATGTCGCCGCGCCCAAAGGCCTTGTGCTTGCGGCGTAGGGCGATGGTGCGGCGCATCCACCACAGCAGGGAGTGGGGGTTATTCTCCTGCGCGTCCACGTTGACGGTTTCGTAGTGGTATTCCGGATCGATGATAACGGGCAGGAACAGCTGCTGCGGGTTGGCGCGCGAGAATCCGGCGTTGCGGTCTGCGCTCCACTGCATGGGGGTGCGCACGGCGTTGCGGTCGCCAAGGTAGATGTTGTCGCCCATGCCGATTTCGTCGCCGTAGTAGATGACGGGGGTGCCCGGCAGGGAGAAGAGCAGCGCGTTCATGAGTTCGATCATGCGGCGGTTGTTGCCCATGAGCGGGGCAAAGCGGCGGCGGATGCCGAGGTTGACGCGCATTTGCGGGTCGCGCGCGTACACGCGGTACATAAGGTCGCGTTCCTCGTCGGTGACCATTTCAAGGGTGAGTTCGTCATGGTTGCGCAGGAACAGCGCCCACTGGTTGGTGGCGTTGATGTCCGGGGTCTGTTCCAGAATGTCCAGCAGGGGGAAGCGGTCCTCCATCCACAGGGCCATGAACAGGCGCGGCATGATGGGAAAGTGGAACGCCATGTGGCACATATCGCCGTCGCCAAAGTAGGCCACGGCGTCTTCGGGCCACTGGTTGGCCTCCGCCAGCAGCATGCGCGAGTCGAACTTTTCATCAATATGGGCGCGCAGTTCGCGCAGATAGTCGTAGGTCTCCGGCAGGTTTTCGCAGTTGGTGCCCTCGCGCTCGTAGAGGTAGGGCACGGCGTCAAGGCGCAGGCCGTCCACACCAAGGCGCAGCCAGTAGTCCACGGTCTGCTTCATGATGCGCCGCACCTGCGGGTTGTCAAAATTTAGGTCCGGCTGGTGGGAGTAGAAGCGGTGCCAGTAGTAGGCCCCGGCCTCGTCGTCCCATGTCCAGTTGGAGTTCTCGAAGTCCTGAAAGATGATGCGCGCTTCTTCGTACTTTTTGTGGGTGTCGCTCCACACGTAGTAGTCGCGCGCGGCGCTTCCGGGTTTGGCGCGGCGGGCGCGCTGGAACCACGGGTGCTTGTCCGAGGTGTGGTTCAGCACCAGTTCGGTGATGACGCGTATGCCCCGGGCGTGCGCCGCGCGCAAAAAGGCCTTGAAGTCGCGCATGGTGCCGTAGTTGGGGTGGATGTCGCGGTAGTCGGACGTGTCGTACCCGTCGTCCTTGAGGGGGGAGGGAAAGAAGGGCAGCAGCCAAATGGCGGTGACGCCAAGGTCCTGCAAATAATCCATCTTTTCCGCAAGGCCCTTGAAGTCGCCCACGCCGTCACCGTCGCTGTCGGCAAAGGCGCGGACGTGAACCTCGTAGATGACGGCGTCCTTGTACCAGAGGGGATCGTTCTCAAATATCTTGCCGGGCTTTTTCTGGGCCATTGTATCGGCTCCTCACGGTTCAGCGCAGGGTTGAGAGTCACAATCACCATACGTCATCTGGCCCAATTCGCCAAGCATCTCCACGTATTTGCCGGGTCGTGCGAAGTGGCGTGCGTTGCGCGCTGCCTGCCTGCGGGGCGGGCCTTTTTGCGCAGCGCCCCGTGGCGCGCAGAAGCGGTGCCCGGTCAAAAGGGGAAAACCCGCCCCAGCATCCTTGACGATACGGGGGACGAGGATTAGATGTTGAAAACGACATTCACTATCATAAAGAAGAAATCAAAGAACACGTCCGGGGCCAGCCCCGGGGGAGGACAGCATGGACAGCAATATATTCGACATTGTGGCCGTTGTGGTTTTGATTGCCGCTGCCGGCGGGTATCTTGTGTGGCGGTACACGAGCAAGAAGTCTTCGGGCTGCGGGTGCGGCTGCGACGGGTGCGATTCCGCCTCATCATCCAAGAGCCTCGACAACCGGGGCGGTGGCTGCGGCGGGTGCGGCGGCTGCTAGGAAGGGTTGCACAGTGGTGCCGGGTCGGCGTAGCGTTCTGAATTATGACCAACGAGCAGAAACCAATGGATGAACAGCACAGCGAAAAGGAAAGCCTGAAGCGCATTCTTGCCCCGGTAAAGGGCATGCATTGCGCCGCCTGTTCCGGCCGCATTGAAAAAGTGGTGGGGCAGATGGAGGGCGTGGACAAGGCGTCGGTGAATCTGGCGGCCGAGACCATGGACGTGGCCTTCGACCCCGCGAAGCTCGACTTTTCCGACATTGCCGACCGCGTGAAGGGACTTGGCTTTGAGACCGAAGCCCCGCCGGACAACCGCGAGGTGACCCTTGCCATCAGCGGCATGCACTGCGCCGCCTGCTCGGGACGCATTGAGAAGGTGGTGGGCCAGATGCAGGGCGTGGACAGCGCCAGCGTCAGCCTTGCCGCCGAGTCCGGTGTGTTTGCCTTTGACCCGGAGGTCACATCCCAGCGCGCCATCCGCGAGGCCATTGCCAAGCTGGGCTTTACGGCCACACCCGCCAGCGCGGGCACGGATATGTTCGAGGAGCGCCAGCAGGAGGCCCTTGCCCGCCTCGCCGATGCGCGGCGGCGGCTGATTCCGGCGTTCGCCTTTGCGCTGCCGCTGCTTATTCTTTCCATGGGGCATATGTTTGGTATGCCGCTTCCGGCGTGGTTGGACCCGGCGCATTCGCCGCTGGCCTTTGCCATGGCGCAGCTGGTGCTGACGCTCCCTGTGGTATGGTCCGGACGGCACTTCTACCTGCGCGGATTCCCGAATTTGTGGCGGCGCTCGCCGGATATGGACTCGCTCATTGCCGTGGGCACGGGCGCGGCGCTCATCTACAGCCTGTGGAATACGCTGGAGATTGGCCTTGGCGTGAACCCCCACGCGCGGGCCATGGACTTGTATTTTGAGTCCGCGGCGGTGCTTATCGCCATGATTTCCCTTGGCAAATATTTTGAGGCGCGCTCGCGCATCAAGACCTCGGACGCCATCCGCGCCCTGATGCGCCTTGCCCCGGATACCGCGACCCTCGTGGACGACTCCGGCGAGCAGCGCGAAATTCCCGCCGAAGAGGTGGAAGAGGGCGACACCCTGCTGGTGCGCCCGGGCGAGCGTATCCCCGTTGACGGCACGGTGGTGTCTGGACGCTCCGGCGTGGACGAGTCCATGCTGACGGGCGAGTCCTTGCCCGTGACCAAGACCGACGGCGACACCGTGGCGGGCGGCACCATGAATACCTCCGGCGCGCTGACCATCCGTGCGGACCGTGTGGGGCAGGATACCACCCTCGCCCGCATCATCCGCATGGTGCGCGAGGCGCAGGGCACCAAGGCCCCCATCGCCAACCTTGCCGATACGGTGAGCTTTTACTTTGTGCCGACGGTTATGGCCATTGCCGTGGTGTCCAGCCTGGCGTGGCTGGCCTTTGGCGCGGTGGACTTCCCCTTTGCGCTGCGCATCTTTGTGGCGGTGCTGGTTATCGCCTGCCCGTGCGCTATGGGTCTTGCCACCCCGACGTCCATCATGGTGGGCACCGGGCGCGGCGCTGGCCTTGGCGTGCTGGTGAAGAGCGGTCAGGCCCTGCAGGCCGCGCAGGGCGTGCGGGCCATTGTTTTTGACAAGACCGGCACCCTGACCCATGGCACGCCCCGCCTGACGGACATCGTCACCATTGGCGGCGCGGACGAGGCTGACGCCTTGCGCCTTGCCGCTGCGGCGGAAAGTTCCTCGGAGCATCCTTTGGCCACGGCCATCACAGCCCGCGCCAAGGAGGACGGCGTCCGCCTGCCGCGTGTGGAGAACTTTGAAGCCCTGCACGGACGCGGACTCTCCGCTCAGGTGGAGGGGCACACCGTGCTCGTGGGCAACGACGCCTGCATGCGTGAGGGCGGTGTGGACGGACTGGACGCGCCCGAAGTGGGCGAGAAGGCCGCGGCCCTTGCCGCAGAGGCCAAGACCGTTCTGCATATGGCCGTGGATGGCCGCATGACGGCGCTTCTTGCCGTGGCGGACACCATGCGCGAGGAAGCCCCGGAGGTGGTGGCGGAATTAAAGCGTATGGGCCTCAAGGTGGTCATGCTGACGGGCGACTCGGAAGAAACCGCCCGCGCCGTGGCCGCCAAGGTTGGCATTGATGACGTTGCGGCCCGCGTTCTGCCCGAGCGCAAGGCCGAGGTCGTGCGCGAACTGCAACAGCAGGGCCTGTCCGTGGCCATGGCGGGCGACGGCATCAACGACGCTCCGGCGCTGGCGCAGGCGGACTGCGGCATCGCCATGGGGTCCGGTATTGACGTGGCCGTGGAGTCCGGCGACATCGTCCTTGTGCGCGACAACCTGCGCAGCGTGCTGACGGCCCTGCGCCTGTCGCGCGCGGTGCTGCGCAATATTAAGCAAAACCTCTTTTGGGCCTTTGCCTTCAACTCCCTCGGCATCCCCATTGCCGCGGGTGTGCTGCACATCTTTGGCGGGCCCACCCTGAACCCCATGATTGCCGGGACGGCCATGGCTCTGTCCTCCGTGACGGTGGTCTCCAACGCCCTCCGGCTTCGGTTCTTCAACGACGCGGCGCGCTAGCGCGCTCCCCCGCACTGCACACGAAAGAACGGGCCGCCCTGCATGATGCAGGGCGGCCCGTTCGCGTTGAAAAAGGGGCGTCTTGGTTGGCGGGGCTGTTTTGGCCTGTGCGTGGTGCGATGCTGCCGCGCGGACTGGCGGAGCGTCCTCGGCGGTGGTGGCGCGCAACGCACAACGCGCGTCAAAGGAATGCCGCGCATTGGCGCGTGGGGCGGCGTGAACGGAAAGGGGCGCTACAGCGGCGTCCCGGCCGTGGCCGGACGCGGCGCATGCTGGCCGGATTCCTCCAGGTACTGCAGAAACACGTCCACGCATTCCGGGCACAGGTGCGAGCCGCGCGCGTCGTTGATGATTTCCAGCACCCGGTCCTCGGGCATGGGCGCGCGGTAGGGGCGGTTGCTGGTCAGGGCGTGATAGATGTCCCCCACGGCAATGATGCGCGCAAACAGCGGAATTTCGTCCCCTTTCAGCCCTTGGGGATAGCCGGTGCCGTCAAGGCGCTCGTGGTGGCTCTGCACGGCGGGGATGAGGTCGGCGAGGGAGGGGATGGGGCGCAGGATGTCCGCACCGATGGTGGGGTGCGTTTTGATGATTTCGTACTCTTCGTCCGTGAGCTTGCCGGGCTTGAGGAGCACGGAATCCGGGATGCCGATTTTGCCAAGGTCATGCAGGCGCGCGGCGATTTCAAGGCTTTCTACCTGTTCGGCGGGCATGCCCATGGTGCGGGCCATGCCGGTGGCGATGCGGGCCACGGCTTCGGAGTGGCCGCGGGTGTACAGGTCGCGCGCTTCAAGGGCCTGAATAAGGCTGGTGATGGAGGCCAGCAAAAGGCCGTGTTCGGACTGGAGGCGTTCCTTTTCCCGCAGCAGCTTGAGGAAGTTGTCCGAGAGCAGTTTTTCCGCCGTGTGCACAAGGTGCGGGGCGTTGAAGGGCTTGGGCACATAGGACGCGGCCCCGGCGCGGTACAGCCGCCGGATGGTGCCTTGGTCCGCCATGGAGGTCATGACGAGGAAGGGGATGGAATGCCACTGCGGATGCCGCTTGATGGTGGTGAGCAGTTCCATGCCGCCCATCTGGGGCATCTCAATGTCGCTGATGATGAGGTCCGGCGCGCCGTTGTCCGCAAGCCACTGCATGGCGTCGCGTCCATTGTTGGCCGTGGCAACGCGAAAGCCTGCCTGCGTCAACGCGTCGCTGACGCTGTGGCGGACAAGGGTGGAGTCGTCCACCACAAGGATAAGGCGGCCGCTGATGATATTGGCGCGGTCCAGCACGTCGCGGATGGCGCGGCGGAAGCCCTCGCTCCCGTCGGACTTGGGCAGGTAGCCGTCCGCCCCGGCGTGGAAGCCCTTGTCGATGGCTTCCTCACTGTCCTGCGAGCTGCAAATCACCACGGGCGTACGCGCGGTTTTCGGGTCCGCCTTGAGCTGCTGGCACAGGGTATACCCGTCCATGCGCGGCATATCCACATCGGAAATGATGAGGTCGAAATGATCGGCGTGGGCCTTTTCCAGCCCCTCCTGACCATCGCGGGCCTGTGTGACCATAGCGCCAAGCTGGGTCAGCTCGTGCTGGATGGCCTTGCGGATAAGCAGGGAGTCGTCAACGACCAGAATTTTCGGTGTCGGCATGGATGTGCTGTAGGGCATTTTTGCCATCAGTGCAATGCCGGGCGCGTGCACGGCGTTGCCGAAGGTTTGCAAGTGTTGCCGGATGTTTGCATGTGGCGGGCCTATTGAAGCGCAATGGCATTTCCGCGCTCCGTGTACCAGATAACCCCCTCATGGGCGAGGAAGATGGCAAAGCCCACAAGGATGATGGCCATGCCGCGCAAAATGCCGGTGTACACCCGCGGCGTCAGCAGGCCGGAGGAGCGCGCCACACCGTAGGCCACTGCCATCTTGGCCCCCACCAGCACGGCGTAGAAGCTGACCACAACCAGCACAGGCCCGGTCATGCCCGCTTTCTGCATGGAGGTCGCCATGAGCGGCGTGCCGATGGTGAGCCAGAAGAGGTACGGATGCGGGCTTAAGAGGTTCACCAGCGCCCCTTTCATGAGTGACCGTGGCGGGCGCGCGGCAGGTGCAAAGCTCGGCAAAGGCGCGCTCCACGTCTCGCGGGCGAGGTAGACCAGAAAGCCCGCGCCGATAAGGGAGACAACGCCAAGGCCCTTGGCAAGGCCGGGGATGGTGAGCTCCGATGTGGCGCCAAGGGTGATGGTGCTCAGGACGTACAGGCAGCCCAGCACGATGGGCGAGTCTGAAACCAGCGGCGCAAGGGCCACGCGCAGGCCGGAGGAAAAGCCATTGGATAGGCTTTCCGTGACAACCAGCGTCAGCAGAGGGCCGGGGGCAAGCCCGGCGGCCAGCCCAAGGAGGGTGCCGGTGACGAGGAAAGAGAGGGCGTCGTATGTCATGGGCTAGTGGTGCGGTATTTCACGCGCCTTGGCAAGGGCGGGCGTGTCCGCCGCGCGCCATGTATGGCGCAGAGCATGCCGCATCGGTTGGTTGTTCGTTGTGTTCCTAAGCGATGTATCATGTTGAAATATGGTGAAAAATTATGAACATTATGCCCGGAGCCGCAAAAAAGTCTCCCCGGCTTCGTGTGCCAAGCCGGGGAGAGTGCCAGAGGGGAGTGTGGGAGTTGGAAGGGTGTTGTCGGAGGTGTCTTTCTCTTCTGTTGTGCGTGCCTCTCTGCGGTGCTTTCAGGGGCTAGGGCGAACCTACGGGGGCACTGTGACGGGGCGGTGACGCCGCAGTGGAGAGTATGTGTCGGCGTGACGTCTGGGGGGCAGAGTGTGCGGGGGAAGAGCAGTTGTTTCCGCTGTTGGAGGCCGTAATGGATGGCGTCACCGCACGGCTGGCGTTGGGCATGCCGTGTGGTGACGCCTGCCGTATATTCCCTCCGTGGGGTTAAGGATTTCATCCTTAACACTCCTTT
>NZ_JBUDSW010000103.1:0-11767 GCF_054921475.1 Desulfobaculum sp.
GGAATTCGTCTTGATGAGCGTTCGCGTGGCGTTGGCGGGCAGGTCGTAGGGCAGGGTCTGCGTGGCGTTGTACACGCACCCCGTCACCAGCGGGCGGTCCGGGTCGCCGTCTATAAAGCTGACCACCACCTCGTGCCCAATGCGTGGCAAAAACACCGCGCCATAGCCCTTGCCCGCCCATGGCTGGGCCACGCGCACCCAGCAGGAGCTTTTTTCGTTCTTTTCGCCCACGCGGTCCCAATAAAACTGCACCTTCACGCGTCCGTATTCGTCAGTCCAAATCTCTTCGCCGTCCTTCCCCACCACCAGCGCGGTCAGCGGACCGGGAACGGACGGCCGGGGGTGACGGCGGCGCGGGCGGTACGTCGCCGTAGCGGGGATAGCAGTGAAGGTGGAGTTGTAGCGCATTTTGGACGCCGTCAGCGCCACGGACGTCACCAGCCATTTGGCGTTGATGTCGTTTCGGTCGTGCCCTTCAATGGTCATGGTTCCGCCGGGATGTAGCCCCGATGCAGGCGAGGACGCAGACAGCACACACTGCTCAGCCTCCAGCGCGTCAAGGCGCATACCCGCAAGACTCTCGCCGTCGTCCTTTACGGTGTGGCCGGTGGGATACTCGTACACGGTGCGGGCATTGCCGCCGGGGGCAGACGCCGTAAGGTCCGTCTCCGGCGTTGTGAAATTGTAGTCGCCAACGGCGAAGGTGCCCGTAACGGAGCACTGCTCCAGCGACACATCTGCAACCTGCGAGGCCGGAACCACGCTGGTATTCTTAGGCTGAAACTCCAGCGTCGCCGCCTGCGGGCACTCCTCCAATGCGTCGCCGCTGTCTGCGAGGACGAGGGTGTGGGCGTTTGCCGTGTGGGTGAAGAAATAGAACATCCCCGCCTCCTCCATCAGGCGCGACACAAAGGCGAGAGCGGTCTCATTGTACTGCACCACGTACTCGCGCGCCGAATAACTGCCGGAAAGCTTATCCTCCACTTCCGTAAACCCGGCGTCGCTACAGACCTGCTTCACGATGTCCGGCACGCTCATGTTCTGAAACACCGCGCAGTCTGCCTGAAGGCTAAGAAGCCACAGCCACGGGCGCACCTCCATATGATAGTGCGTGGCCTCCGCCGTGCTCTGCCCCATGGAAAAACGCGTCACCACGCCATTGCTATTGCGCGTGGCCGAACCATCAGGCAGCCCCACGCCCACGGTGATGTCCTTGCCGATGATGGTGTCAAAGGCCAGCGCGTTGTCCTCGCTGTAGGCCGAAATGGAGTAGACAAACGGCTCGGACAGGGCCTCCTGTCCGGAACAGCTTTCCAGCACCAGCGTCCCGTCGCCGAAGGGAGTGGTCAATGTCGCGATGGCATCCTTCATGACTACGGGCCCCACTCCATGGCTTCATCCTGCCTTGCGGTGAGCGAGGGGACGAACTGCTGATTGTAGTCCAGCCACACAGCGCGGGGATTCACCGCCGTCAGCACCTCCTGCATCCAATCCTCAAACTGGGACAGCGCGTCCAGATACAGGCGTGACACCTCCGCAAGCGCCACCACCACGAGCAGGCACTGTTCTTCGGGTGTATAGTTTCGAAGCTCCGGCCCGTTGTTCCGGCTCCACGCCAAAAGACGCGTGGCGAAATTCTGGGCAAGGGCGTTGTCGCCACTGACAAAGGTCGCCACAAGGTCGCCGTAGCGCGGCGGTCTGCGGCCATCGACCTTCACCAAAAGCTCCGATGCCTGAAACCAACTGCCCTGCACCCGCACCACAGAACCAATAGCGGCCAGATAATTGTTGATGGCCCCAAGCAGATCATCACGCTTTGCCCGTGTTGGGTCCTCAAGGCGCATTTCGCGAATCCACCGGCCTGCCGCGTACCGCAGGTTGTCCACTTCCGTTTTCGACATGTCGCTCCCTTTTCCGGTTAGCCGTGCGGGCGCCCCTTTGGCGCGCGGTCCTCACCGCCCTGCGCCGCTGCGCAAAAACTACTCCACCCAAGCCACGCATCACCCATGCACCCAAGGCTGGGGGCAATGGCGCTTGGGGCGGCAAGCTCCAAGGCGATATGCACGTCCACGCCCTCGCCCACATAAAACGCCACAAGCTGTTCAAGGGCCGTCCGCCGCGTTCCCGGCGGCTGGGGCAACAAGGCGCGGTAGTCCTCCCAGCACAGCGGCCCAAGGCGCAGCGTCACGCCCGCGCTCTGCTCCCACACGCGCGTGCCCAGCACGGCGCTGTCACCAAGCCGGATATTCGCGCCCGCCACGCCAAGGCGGGTCTGGTCCTCCGGCTCAATGTCCAGCCATGCGCCGCGAAACTCCTCCACCCGCGCGGGCACGCCAAACGCATCGGCCACCACGCACTCTAGCCCCGCCGCAGACTTGGGGTACGCCCCATACAGCGCGGCGTGCCGCAGCAGGACGGCGTCGGGCACGCCGGCGGCTCCCGGCGCATCCGGCGCTGGGGACTGCCGCAACCCCGGGGTACCCATGCCCATAAGCGAGAACACAAACCCCGCCATAGGGCTGTCCGCCGGGTGGCAATCGTGCCCCGCCACGGGCCGGTAGGCACCGACTGATGCATAAAACAGCGCCACCAGCCGGTTATTAAACAGGTCCAAAAAATCGCGCAGACAGGTATCCCGCGCCCCGGCGCGCTCCAGCACCACGTCCGTATACGGAGCGGGAAGCGGCCCCGCCGCGCCCGCAAGGCCAAGGAAATTCACTGCAAGCGCAGGCTTGCCACCTGCTGTGCCCCGCCCAGCCACCTCCGCCGCGCCCAGCGCCCGAGGCATCTCCGGAGCCCGCCCCCAGCCCGCCGCAGAACGCAAGGCACCATCCGCAGACGGCCCGGAATCCGCGACAGCATCCAGCGCATTCGCCGCCACGCCGCGCACCTCCTGCAACTCGCTGGCGGGAAAGGCAAAAGACACGCACGAGGCAAAGGAAAACCGCTCGCTCTCCGGGTCATCGGCGCACACTTCTCCGCCGTGGATGGCCCGCATCAGCCACACGGCCTTCCATACGTCAAACCGCCACGGCTCGCGCAGGAAACGTTCTGCTACAGAATGGGACGACTGCCCGACTGTGGTGCCCACCTGTGCCAGACCTCCCTTGTCCCCTCACTGCGCAGCGTCAGCTGGGAAAACGTGTTCACATTGCAATACAGTCCAAAGAACGCGCTCATCACCCCGGCAAAAAGCACGGCGCTTCCCCCCGCAAAGGCGCTGGGGTCAAGGGTCAGGCCAATATCCGTCCCCCGCACAAAACCTCGCCATGCCTCGCTCCCCAGACGCCGCGCCACCGGCCTGCGGGTCAACGCCTTGATGCCCCGGGCCTGACGCACCGCCGCGGCGTCGCCGTCTGGGGCGTAGAGCATCAGAATTTCCTGCAGGGCCTCCACGCTTTGCGGACCGGACAGAGAGACCTTGTTCAGCGCCAAATGTGACACCAGCCGCCACATCACCTCGCCCCCAAGGGGCGGATTCCGCTGGGGTGTCGGCGCCGTCAGCAGGCGCACCGCACTGACCGGCAGGTCGCTATCACGCGCAAGAAGGGTCCCGGCCTGCGCCTCCACCGCGCTGTGACGATTGGTGCACAGCACATGCGCCACCACGGACCGGGCCGCCGGACGCGCCGGATTGAAGGAGAGGTCCGCAAAGGACAGATACACGTCCGTCCCCTCGCCGCCGCCAGCCGCCGGGGTACGGCGCATCAGCCAAAACGGCTCATCATGTTGCTGGGCCGCGGCGTGGGACAGGCTAAAATACGGATGCATGGGGACCATTCCCGCGCCCCCCGGCTCCACAGCGGCTACGGACTCTATGGAATGGATTTCCGTGGTGGCGCTGCGGCGGGCATCGGGCACAAGGCGATACTCGCTCTGGGTTTCATCAAGGCGGATAGGCTCGGCAATGCGTGAGAAGAGGTTGACGATGGGCACGGCGTTGGGCCGCAGCATATGCCGCGACAGCCCGCCCAGCTTGCGCGGCCTGCGGGCGAGGGGGACCAGCACGTCCACAGCCGAAGCGTCGCCGCGCCGCGACAGGCCCGCCACCTCCACAAACAGGAAGCGTTCCGGAAAAGCAAAATACTCCTGCACCATCTGGTAGGCGGGCGGTCCCTGCGCGGCGCGCGGCAAGGCCAACTCGTCCGCGCCCAGTCCCGCAGGGCGAATGGCACGGGGACCAAGGGACAGCGGCGTGCGCTCCACCGGGTCCGCCGGGTTGCGCAGGCACACATCCAGCGCGTCCGCCAGCAGCAGGTCATACAGCTGGAAGGTCTCGTACCTGTCGCCATGCAGGAACAGCCGGACGGAATCAAAATCGCACGACGCAAGGGGAACGCCGTCCCCCTCAATGCGAAAGCGCAGCACCGCCCCCGCCTGCTGCCCCGCGCGGCCAAGATTGTACTGCGCCAGCGGCTCAAACGCCGCCTGCGTCACCTTGATGGGCAGGACCTGTAGCGGCCAGCAGGTCCGCCAGCGCAGGGTGGCCTTGCCGTCGGTGCTGTCGCAGTGCAGGGCAAGGCCTTGCGGCACCTCGTACCCGGCCAGCATATTCGCGGCCTTTTTGGCCTCCGGCGCAAACTCCGCCACACTCAGCGAGGGCAAAGGACACGCCAGCCCGGGATACAGCACCTGCAAGAGTGCGCCGGACAGCTGTGGCAGCTGGGCATCCACATTGCGGCGGATGCGCGCCGTCAGCCACGCAAAGGATTCAATGAGCCGCTCCACAAACGGGTCCGGCGTCATGTCCGGCCCCAATTCAAGGCGGCTGGCGATGCGTGGATACCGCCGCGCGAACTCCACCCCAGCCTTGCGCAGGTAGGCAAGCTCACTCTGGTAGTATGTCCGGGCCGCATCATCCTTGGTCATCGTCAACCTCCACCACGGCAAGCGTGCCGTCGCCCGCGTCGTAGCCCAGCAGAAAAGCCAGCGGCTCACGCCGGGGCATGCCCACAACACGCGCGGAAATCATCATCCCGCCCCGGAACCTGCGCCCTGCGGCGTCCTGCCCGGAAAAGTCCACCTGCGCCCCTTGCCCAAGGCGGGGATTGGCAAAGGGCAACTCTCCGGCTGCTCCACCGCGAAGGGGCACGGCGTAGGACCGCGGCGGCAACTTCACCACACGCACCCGCACATCCGCCAAACGCGGCTCAAACGCGCGAATCGCCTGCCCCACGCGCCGCGCAAGGGCCTTCATGTCCGCTTCGCTCTCCACCAGCACGGTGCCGGAATCCGGCAAACCGTAGTCCATAACGTCCGGCGCGCCGGAGCCTTCCAGCCACGTCCGCCCAGCCGCGCGGGTGTTAAGCAGCCACAGCACATCGCGCACGATGATGCGGCGGTATGTCTCGGCGCTGACGTTGCGCATGGGCACGGTTTCCGGACCGGCGGCGGACGCATCGTCCACCAGCCGGTCCAGAAGCGGCGCCAGATATCTGCCTTTCGCCGACATGGCGGATTAGGATATCTGGTTGGTTTCGAGGTCGTGCATACCGGCCTTGGTACCTTCCGCGCCGCCGGCTTCCTTCTGCTTTTTGTACTCGTACTTAATCTTGCCGTAGTTGAGGGAGAACGTCTCCATGGGCAGGTCTCCGCCGCCGCTGATGTTATAGTTGGAGATGACCACATCGTTCATGGTCACCACCAGATAGGCCACCACATCGTCCCCATCCATACGGCAAGCGGTGAACACAATCTCCGAGATGTGCTTGCCGCTCCACAGCGCCTTGCAAAGGTCGGCAGTAGAGAGGTCGGTACGCTTGGATACCGAAAACTCCCCATGCTGCGCGCGCGACGTCGTGCCGCCACCCTCGGAGCTTCGCAGCGGTGATGTCGGCTGCGAAAAGTTGTGCGAGAACGAATAGATCTCGATTTGCTTTTCATAGCCTTTGACCGTGCTCTCACCGTCAATTCCATCGATCTTCATAAACATATTCTGCATTTGAGACTCCTTGTGCGGTCAGGCCATTATGCGGCCGGCGGCGGCAGTTCTGCGACGAGGCGGATGCTGGCCGTCAGCTCCTCAAGTTGGAAGTGTGGACGCAGGAAGATGGTGGCCGTATAGACGCCGGGCTTGCCGGGCACGTCCTTTACGTCCACACGTGCCTCGCGCAGGGGGTAGCGCGCCTTCACTTCCTGCCCGGCGTCGTCGCTGAGCAGGACGTAGTTGGATATCCACGTGTTCAGATAGTCCGAAACGTTGTCGGCGGTCATAAAGCTGCCAATCTTGTCGCGCATGATGGACTTGATGTAATGCGCAAAGCGCGAGGCATTGAGCAGATACGGAAGCACAGCGGACAGCCGCGCGTTGGCGTTGGCTTCGTCTGTGTTGTAGAGCACGGGCTTGTTGGTGGTCTGCCCGCCAAAGAAGGCGGCATAGTCCGTACCCTTGCAGTAGATGAGCGGAATGAACCCAAGATCCGAGAGTTCTTTCTCGCGCCGGTCCGTGATGGCAATTTCCGTTGGGCATTTCACGGCGATGTCGCCGTCGTCGGTCTTGAAGGTGTGGGTAGGCAGGCCTTCCACAACGCCGCCGCCCTCCACGCCGCGTATGGCCGCTGTCCAGCCGTACTTGGCAAAGGCGTCGGTGATGCGCTGGGCCATGGCCCACGCCGCATTGCCCCACAAGTACTTGACATGCACGCGTCCATCCACGTCCTCCACAAACTGGAACTCCTCAACGGGCTGGGTGTCCGGGCCATAGGGCAAACGCAGAAGCACGTGCGGCATGCACAGCGCCACATAGCGTGAATCCTCGCTACTGCGGAACGAACGCCACTTGATCAGCTCGCTGCTCTCAAAGAGCTTGGCAAGGTCGCGCGGGCCAGCCAGCTCGGTAAAGCTCTCCATGTCGAACAGCCGGGGCGAGGCTGAGGCCATCAGCGGCGCATGGGCCGCAGCGGCCACCTGCGACAGCTTTTCCAAAAAGGCCATGTCCTGCGGATGCCGCCCAAACTCAAAGTCATACAGCAGGCAACTGTAGGGCGCACCGCCAAAGGTGCCGTACTCTTCCTCGTACACCTTCTTGAACAGGTTGCTCTGGTCGAATTCCACAGCCTTGTCGAGGTCGGCCTGAAGCTCCTTGCGCGAGGCGTTCAGCACCCGCAGTTTGAGCATTTCGCCGGTTTCGGTGTTCATCACCAAATAGTGCAGACCGCGCCATGTGGACTCCAACCGTTTAAAGTCCTCGGCGTGCATGACTTCATTCAGTTGAATGGAAAGCTGCTCGTCTATGCGCGAGATGCGCTCCACCAGCATCGCTGCCGGGTCATCAAGAGGCTCCATCTTCTTGTCCAGAATCTGCGAGGCCAGCTCGCGGAGGATGCTCTTGCTATTCGGTATCTGCGACTCATCCTTGACCATCTTTCCGTCATAGAGAAACTGCTCCAGCAGGTTTCTCTCGGCATCATTTTCAGGACTCATAGCTGACTCCCTCACGGGTTGAGGTGCGTGGGGCTACTTCTTCGCAGGCTTTTCCTTCTTGTCGTCCTTGCCCTTGTCATCCTTCTTGGCGTCCTCTTCACCGCCGCCATCGTCGGCGCTGGCAAGGTCCAAAAGCTCCTTCAGCTTCGCCTCGTCGCCAATGGTGTCGCGCAGCAGGGCGGAAAGGTCGTCATTGCCGTCCAGCTTGCCCAAGAGGTCCACCAGCTTCTGGCGCGCCTCCAGCAGTTCGTTCAGCTTGGGAATGCGCTTTACGACCTGCGCAGGCTCAAAGTCGTCCATACTGGCAAAGCTGAGGTCCACGCCCAGCGTTTCGTCATCGCCGCCAAGGGTATTGGGCACGTTGTAGGCGATATGTGGGGCACTCTTTTTCAGCACGTCGTTGATATTGTCCCTATCGATGTAGACGAACTTCCGCTCCTTGAGCGGCGGAAGCGGGTCCACAGGCTTGGCGGTGAGGTCCGCCATGATGCCGACCACGTAGGGCAACTGCTTCATCACAATGGCGCCGCCTATTTCCACATCGTATGTGATCTGGACGCGCGGCGGTCTGACCCTGTCGAGCTTATGCTGAATGCTTTCAGCCATGTTCATGCTCCTCCGCTTGCTGATTGATGCGCCGGGCATTCACGGGCGCGTAGCCAATGCCGCCTATTCGGACTGTTTTTTCGGTATTCCCAGCAGAGCAAGAATCCCTCCCAGCTCCGCTCCTTCTCCAAGAATTTCGCTGTACAGCTCCCCAAGGCTCATATCCCCCCACGCCACGGCCCGCTGCACAAGGTAGGGCGTGGGGCTGTGCGGCTCGGTACGCATCAGATATTCCGCCGCCATGGCGAGCATCGCGTACGCCTCCGCCCTGCTGCTGATTGGTCCTGCCGTCTGCTTTGCGGGCGCTCCCTCGGTCTGGGCCACAGTCTCGCTTTTTTCCGCCACATCAGCCTCCTCCCTTTCCACGCGTCGAATGTCTTCACCGCGCCACGAAAGCACGCGGCCATGAATCGCCATCACCCCTTCGCGCAGCGCGCCAAAGCTTGGCGCTTCATCGCCGCACCGCTCGTCCAAAAAAGTTGCCAGCGCCTGAATAATGCCGTCCGCACGCTCCAAACCGGATGCCATGGCGGCGTGATAGGCCGCATCCGTCGCATGGGCGGACAGGGTTATGGCCTCACGCGTGGGGCGGCTTTCGTCCACCGCGCGCGCCGCCTTGCGCCCTCGGGCCGCGAGACGCTCGTAGTACTCGGCCTCCTCCCATTCCGCATAGGTATAGGAGCGGCCGTCACCATGCGCGGGCACCGTCAGACGCACAAACTTCAACCGAAATGCCAACGCCGTGCTCACCCACCGGAACGGCGCAAGGCGGGCATCAACGTCGCCCTCCTCCATGCGGGGATGGATGTCGTCCCAATACGTCTGGGCAAGGGCAAGGAGAACCTCCAGCCCCTCCACCAGCCCCGCAACACCATCAAGAGCAAGGCGCGCTTCAGTCAGCCATGCGGCAAGCTGCACATCCTTGGTCCGCGACTGGAGCGCGCCCTCGCACAGGGCGCGGACCTTGGCCCAGTCCGCCCGCTTGACCTCACGCTCCCACACGCCCTGCGGCAGGTCCGGGTCCTCCTCGCGTCTGGCCTCGCGAATCTGGTCGTAGACCACGTCGTACAGCAAGGCTTCCCCGCACGGGGCGTCCTCGGAGACTGGAGCGAGCAGACGCGCGCCCCATTCCGACAGGTCTTGTGAAAAAGGCGCGTCCGGCGCGCGGGAAATGGCTTCATCCATATTGAACTCCGATATACTCCACGTCATAGCGCTGGCTGCGCTTCAGTTCCAGCATTGATTACAGCGCCTTGTACAATTCATCACGTACGCTATTGGCGTCCAAATCCGGCATAGTTTTGGGCAGGTCCGTCGGCCATGCAAGGGGCGTCACCTTTGGCTTCCCCTTCTCATCCACGCCTGCCTGCGTCAGATGAAGGCGCATAAAAACCGTCACCGTCTCGCCATCCGGCGCGCTGGCGACGGACCGCCGCACAGCGGAGTCTGCCGCCTTGGTCGCCACGGAAAAAACCAGCGTCCCCGGCGGGGGCGGCGCGTCGCCCTTCACATCGCCCGCGGCCGCGCTGTTGGCGCGCACAAAGGCGTACAGCGCCCACAGGTCCGTGTACTGCCACACCACGCGGCGCTCCTGCACCGCCGCGCCGGGCGGCAGGGTCTGCGCCAGCACCGGGAAGCGGTCCGAATCCTGCGCCCACTCAAGGGTGAACTGCACGGCCTGCCCCGGTCCCCATGTCAGCCCGGTTTCCGCATCGCGAAAGTGTACGGACTGCTCCCCGGCGGTGAGGGTCCAGTCCACAATCTGCTCCCCGCCGACCTCGCTGGCGCGCTGGGTGCGAAAGTCCACGGTCAAGCCGCACTGGGAGGACTGGTCCTTGCCCGCCACAAGGCTGCGCAGGAAGGGTTCGGCTCCAGCCACGGCGTCAAGGAAGCGCTTTTGCGGAGCAAGGGCGTGCAGACGCGCCGCCGAAGCGGGCATGGTCCCGGCCACGCCATCGAGCATATTCAAAAAGGCCATCACGTCCTCAACGCTTGCCTGCGGTCCGCCGGTGCGCACCGGGGCAAAGGGGAAGTGCCCGGCCAGATGCTCGTCAAAAAAGGCCGACGCCGCGCCGTACCCAGAGGCAAAGGTCGTCAGGTCCGCCTCAAGGCACCGCGCGCGGACGGTATTGATAAGCGCCCGCCCCCGCCGCTCAAAGTACCCCGGCCCGTCAAAGCGCGGCTCCACAGCGCTGAGGGTGGTGGCGTAGGTTTTGGCCGTGGTCTTGCCAAAGGTCTGCATGATGAGGGTTTCCACGTTGGCGACACTGTTGCCGGGACGCTTGGAGTCGTAGGCCTCCAGCGCCGCGACGATGGATTCCCAATACGTGATGAGGTCATCATCGCCGGCGAAATCGCGCCGCCCTTGTTTATAGACATAGGTCAGGCTCGGCTCCACAAAGACGGACACCACATGCCGCACCCGGCCAAGGCGCGCAGTCATGTACGCCACGGCCTCGTCGTTGGTGGTTAGTCCATAGACGCCCGCCAGCACGGGCGTGGTGCCCTGCCACTGCGCCAGCGCAGTCGATTTGGGAGCAAAAAGGGCGTCGCGCTCCAGCAGCATGCGGCTCATCTCCAAAAGGCGCACGGCCTGCGCACCTGGGATACTTCCCACGGCGTCGGCCAGGGCCACCTGCCCCATGGTCCGCAGCGACTGTACGGCCCGCAGAATGTACGGGCTGGCCTTGCTGAAATTCACCGCCGCAGACTCCAAAGTATGCTCCCAGCCCGACGTCATCCCCGCCGGATACGGGCTATAGACCTGCGCCTGCCCCACAAGGCGGTAGACATTTTCGGCCACTCGCTCATTCATGGCGGTGGTCACCACTTGCCGCGCCGAAGGCTTGGGCAATTTCTTTAATAGCTGGGCGTCATAGCCGCCGTAGGAATCCAGCAGCTTTACCGCGCGGCTGAGGATAGAGACGTCCCACGCGATGTCTTCCGGCGGTACGTCCTCGTTCACCACGCCTTCGGGCACAGGCTGCATAAAGTCGCGCGTGCGCGCATCGGCAAGGACGTCGCGCAGCTCGATCAGCCAGGCGGCCGGGGCAAAGTGCCCCTCGTCGTCAAAGGTCAACAGCGGGCCAAGGTCCTCATCCCGCATGGCCTGCACATCATCGCGCAGGCTCACCAGCCGCCCACTCAGTTCCTCCAACTTGCCCTCGGCCATGGCCTGCGCTTGGCGCGGGTCAAGGGATTGGCCGGACAACTCCGCAATGCGCTGGCGCACGTGCATATGCTTATCCACAATCCCCTTGCCGGGGGTAAAGACATCGCCCTGCATCAACGCCCACTGCGGGGAGGTGGCAAACACCCCCAGCGCATCCACCGCCGCAATGAATGCATCAAGGGAGTTGCCGCCGGTCTGCTGCCCGCCGCTTCGCAGCGCATCCAACAGCCGCTGCACGCCGCGCAGTTCCTGCCGGACATCGTTATGGATAAACGCCCGGGCAAACACGCCAAGCAGATTCGCCTGCTCCTGCTGCTCCAGCGCGGCCGCCTGCGCCGTCAGGTCCACCTTGGCGTAAGGCAGGTCCTTGAGGACGATGTGCGCATACTTGGCAAAGTCCTTGGGCATGGTCGCGTTAAAGGAATATTCCGTCAGCTCCGCAAAATCCTTGGCGCTTGTGGAGGCGCTGAGGCCGTTGAACATGAGGCAGCGGCCCGTCAGTTCCAGCACCTTGTCCGCGTACAGGGCAAAGCGCCTGTATTCCGGGGTTTCCTCAAGGCTTTGGGC
>NZ_JBUDSW010000104.1:0-11667 GCF_054921475.1 Desulfobaculum sp.
CACCGGGGCAAGGCGTGTTTTGGGCGGGAGTTTTTGTTGCCGCCGTGTTTGCGGGGCAAGGGGCTTGGGACCTACCTGCTGTGCCGTTTGGTGCGCTTTGGCGTTGCGCATGGATGCGGCGATGCTCATGTGCGCTCGCTGAATCTTATTGCGCGGCAGGATACCCCGCTTCGTAACGCCTTTTATGAAAATATGGGGTTTCGGCTGACGGTGTACCGCGACGGCGCAGGGTGGGCGAGGAGCGCGCACCTGCGCCTGCTCCGGCAACGCCATGATCCTGCAAAGGTCTGCGACATACCCCTTTCCGGGTGTCCTGCAGCTGTCATCCGGGCGACATTTGAAGGCTTGCGCCACGGCGGAAATGCCAGTAAACGGCATACAGCCGTATTTGGCGAGGGGTGACATTGCATGGAAATTGTTCTTTACGAACCGGAAATACCGCCTAATACAGGCAACATCGCGCGGCTGTGCGCCGCCACCGGAACGCGCCTGCACCTTGTGGAGCCGCTGGGCTTTAGCTTGGAGGACCGCTACCTCAAGCGTGCGGGGCTCGACTACTGGCCGCATGTGGATGTGACCGTCCACCCGGACTGGCCGTCGCTGCTTGCGGCGGCGGAAGGCAAGCGGCTGGTGTGCACCAGCTCCAAGCAGGGCGAGCGTTATGACCGCTTTTCGTACACTGCGGCGGATATGCTCGTGCTTGGCCCGGAGACGCGGGGACTGCCCGTGGAGGTTATTGACGACATCGGACAGTGCATCACCCTGCCCATCAGGCGGGGCAAGGTGCGGAGCCTGAATTTGTCCACATCGGCGGGCATCGTGCTGTATGAGGCGATGCGCCAGACGCAGACTCTTCCTGTAGGATAACGCCGCGCGGCGGTGTACCGCGCCAATGAAGACGCCTCCACATCTGTCATGATGCGGAGGCGTTTGGTCCAATTGCGCCGGGCGGTGCGGGTTAGGGCGGCGTTGGGATGTTCAGCCCCTGTTCTTCCCAGAAGCGCGCGGCGCCGGGATGGATGGGGATGGAGAGGCCGTTGAGGCCGTCTACGATGTTCATGGCTTTGGCAGTCTGGTTGACGGAAGTCATATAGCGCAGCCCCGCTGCGGAAAAGATGCTGGACAGCGCGCGGTGGACGATGTGGTTGGAGACGCGGGCATTGGCGCACCAGTAGGCCGCGTCCTGAAAGCTCTTCACCGGCGAATCAAGATTTCTGTAAGTGCCGCCGGGGATTTGGATAGGGGTGTAGAACGGGTAGACGTCGTAAAATCCTGTGGCAACTGCGGTTTTGTGCAAGTCCACAAGGGCGATGGGGCTGCGGGCTGATGCCTCGATGACGGAGGCGTTTGGCTCGCCGGCCAGCACCCAGAAGGCGTCGATTTTTTTTGCGCTGAAGGCCGTAGCGGCGGCGGAATAGCCCATATTCAGGCGTTTAATTTTGTCCCAGATGCCGATGTGACGGAAAAAGCGCTCCGCAGCGGCTGCGGCGCCGGACCCGGCGTTGCCGATGCCGACGCGTTTGCCCACAAGGTCCGTGGCGGCGGTTATGCCGCTGTCCTTGCGCACCACAAGGTGCGCGGGTGCGCCGTAGAGGTAGGCCACAGCGCGGGCGTTGTCGTAGCGGGTGGTATCCTGCGGCAGCCGTCCGTGGCGGCCAAGGTACGCGTCGCCGGAGTAGACGATGCCGAATTCAATGTGTCCCTTGTGCAGGCGCTTGAGGTTTGACGCCGAACCGCCGGACCCTTCCGGTGTGATTTCCAAATCGTCATAGGTCTGCGAAATGTGGTTGGCCATGGCGTTGGCGAAGTAGTTGAACGTGCCGCCAACAGGTCCGCCGCCAAAGGCAATGTATGATTTTTTGGCCAAAGCCGGGGACGCCGCCAAACAGGCGACGACGGCAAGGGCCGCAAGACAGCGCGCTGCGCGCCAGATGCCACCTTTCATGACCGACTGCTCCTGAATACAGGTTTGAGCACACCCCGCCAGCATATCACGCAGGCGGTGAGGACCGTCAAGCTTTACGACGACTTTACAACCGGAGCAGGGAGGGAGCGCGTTGCATGGGCGCCTTTGCCATGTGTCGCCAGCGCATCATTACATAACTGACGAGTTTGCATACGGTGGGAGAATATGATCGTACATCAGGATTTCCTAGTGGCTCTCTTTCTGCCTGTGGTTGCCGTTTTTGCGGATGTGCTGATTGGTGACCCGCACCGTCTGCCGCATCCGGTGTGCCTGCTTGGCTGGGTTGCGGCCCGTCTGGAGGAGGCCGCCCGCCGTACGTCCGGCGCGATGCGCCTGAAGGGCGTGCTTGGCGTATGCATCCTTGCCGGGGGCAGCGGGGCCGCGGTGTGGGGGCTTATTCATCTGCCTGTCATCGGAATGGCTGTGGGCCTCTATCTGGCGTATGCGGGGCTGGCCCTTGGGCAACTCCTGCGCGAGGCGCGCAGCGTTGCGCGTCTGATGGACGGTGGCGACTTGGACGGCGCGCGAAAGGCTCTGTCCATGCTGGTCAGCCGTGACACCGCCCATTTGAGCGAGGCGGAAGTGCGCTCCGGCCTTGCCGAGACGCTGAGCGAAAACCTTAACGACGGCTTTGTTGCGCCGTTTTTCTATTTGGCCCTTGGCGGTCCTGTGGCGCTGTGGGTGTACAAGGCCGTGAGCACGCTGGACTCCATGTGGGGATACATGACGCCGCGCTATCGGCAGTTTGGCTGGGCGGCGGCGCGTCTAGACGATGTTTTGGCATGGGCGCCTGCGCGGCTGACAGCCGTGGTGATGGTGCTGGTTGCCTGGTGCATGGGCGCGCGGACCAAGGGCGTGTGGGCGCGCATTGCCGCGGACGCCGGGAAAAGCTCCAGCCCCAACGCGGGGTGGCCCATGGCCGCCGCGGCGTGGCTTATAGGGGCGTCCATGGGTGGTCCGGCTATTTATTTTGGCCAGCTCAAGCATAAGCCTCAGCTTGGCCCCAAGCGTTTGGACTGGGATACCGAAGCCACGGAGCGCCTGATGCGGTTGGTGCTGCTCTCGGGGCTGGCGTGCGCCGCGCTGGTGCTTGGCGTTTTGGGGCTGACGCACTGCCTCGTCTAGGCGGGGGAGGGGGCCCTTTGGGCTGCAGGGGTGTTGCCCTTCGGGCGGAATGCGTATAGACCGTTCGGTTCTGGCCGCAGTGTCGCCACCCGGCCAGAAGAGCGGCAGGGAATCCCCTGAAAAAAGATTGGAGTAAGAGCCATGCATTCAGAGCTGGATGAATATCCTGAATTCGACTACTTAGTGTTTATAGAGGGGTTTCTTGTTCCCATCGCCCATATTAAGGCCATTGGCTGGGTGGAGAAGACTTTTCCCGACCCGGCGCGCCCCTACGAGAAGGAACAGTACTATTTCCGCGTGCACCTCGATCAGCCCGTTGGTGACAGCGGAGACGGCGTCGCCCGCGATTTAGCCTCCTTCTTCGAGACCGAGGACAAGGCCGAGGCCGCCCGCATGGAGCTGGCCGAACGGGTGACCGATTTTTATAAAAGCCTCTATGCCAATATGATGTTCACCAGCAACATCCACTGACGCTTCAACGCGCCGCAGAGTTTGCGGCGCGTTTTTTTTGCGTTTTTTCCGTTTTTTCTATATTCCCCAAATCCTTTGCGAAATGCATTGCTTCCGACCCTGCAAATCCGTGGGGGGCGGGGCTTTTGTCGCGTCCGGGTACATTCAGTGCATCCGTACGCTCATGTGGGCACTTTCGTCCGGGTGACAGGGGCCCACAGGAAAAATACAGCCGGTGTGGCGCAAGCCAGCAGAGTGCGGTAAGATGTGATGCCTTTGTCCTACGCAAGGCGGCGAAGTGTGCCGCTATTCTGCCGAAATGGCATGGATTTTTGGTGCGAGGCCGAGGCGCTGGCAGGCCGCCCCGAATGCGGGGCAGAGCGCGGCATTCTCGCCGCGGGATGGAGAAAACCCGGACGGAATGTCTGGTCGCTCGGGGCGCAGACCCCGGCAACCGGACAGGGAGACGGCATGAACGCTTTACGGGATTTGCTCGCCTATTCGGGCAACGATTTGCATAGCAGGTTCCGCCCCTTTGCGGAGCGGATGGAAGAGGCGGGGCAGCACCCCATGGTCCTCAATGTTTTCAAGTCGCTGTACGCGCGGCTTTTGGACGGCGACCCGGGTTCGCTGGCTGAGTCGGACATCACGCCACTCGCTGGAGATGAGCTTGCGCGCTACGGCAGTCTGGATGGGTATACCCGGCATGGGATGGACCATCTGGGCAAGGTGGCCATCATTAAACTTAACGGCGGCCTTGGGACCAGCATGGGGCTGGAGAAGGCCAAGTCGCTTATCCCTGTGCGCGATGGCATGTCCTTCCTCCAATTGACGCTGGCGCAGGTGGACGCCCTGCGCACCCGCTATAATGTGCCGGTGCCGCTGCTGTTCATGGACAGCTTCCGTACCCATCAGGATACCCTTACCGCCACGCGCAATTGCAACAATGGCAGTTGCGGCATTCCGCTCACCTTTGTGCAGAACAAATTCCCCAAGGTGCTGGCGGAGACGCTGGAGCCTGCCGATTGCCCGGAGAACCGCTCCCTTGAGTGGAATCCGCCGGGGCACGGCGATATTTATACGGCGCTTATCACCTCGCATATTTTGCCCCAGCTCTTGGATTCCGGCATCCGGTATGCGTTTGTGTCCAATGTGGATAACCTTGGCGCGCTGTTTGATCCGTCTTTGCTTGGCTATATGGTCAAGGAAGGGTTGCCCTTTGTCATGGAGGTGGCCCGCAGGCAGGAGACGGACCGCAAGGGCGGGCATCTGGCGCGTTTGAAGGATGGCCGATTGGCCCTGCGCGAGATTGCCCAGTGCCCGGAGGCCGACCGGCAGGCGTTTCAGGATATAAGCCGGCATAGCTATTTCAACACCAACTCCATCTGGCTGGACCTCGCCGCCGTGCGGCAGGTGATTCTGGAGGAGGGTATGGTGCCGCTCTCCCTTATCCGCAATGAAAAGACCCTCGACCCGCGCGATGCATCCTCGCCGCGCGTTATTCAGTTGGAGACCGCCATGGGCGCGGCCATATCGTGCTTTGCCGATGCCGCCGCCGTGGAGGTGCCCCGCCGCCGCTTCTCCCCCGTGAAGACCACCGCCGACCTGCTGACCGTTATGTCCGATTGCTACGAATTGCGCGACGACTACGCCCTTGTCCCGCGTGAGGAGCGCTCCGAGGATTTGCCGCAGGTGGCTCTGGACGGCGAATATTATAAGTGCATTGACGATTTTCTGTGCCGGTTCCCGGAAGGGGTTCCGTCGCTGATGGAGTGCTCATCGCTGGATGTGTGCGGCGACGTAACGTTTGCCGCTGATGTCGCCTTGGAGGGTGACGTCCGCATCAATGCAGAGGGGGCCGCGTCCGTGTTCCGTTGATTGTCCCGCGCCCAAGGGAGGAGGTATGCATCCCGCACCGCCCATGACGCCGTATTCCGAGAGTCTGCTTGTGCACCCAAGGCGTATTGACGTCCTGCGGCGCGAAGCCGTGGGATTTGCCTCGGTCGACTTGGGGCGGCGTCAGCTGTGCGATTTGGAACTTCTGCTCACGAGGGCGTTCTATCCGCTGGAGGGCTACCTCGGGCAGGTGGATTATGAGCGCGTGCTGGACGAAATGCGTCTGGCGGATGGGGCGCTTTGGGCTATGCCGGTGTGCCTGGATGTACCGGAAGCCGTCGCGCAGACGCTTCGGCCCGGTGTGCCGCTGGCCCTGCGTGACAGCGAGGGCTTTATGCTGGCGGTACTGCACGTGCAGGACGTGTGGAAGCCAGACAAGGCCCGCGAAGCCCGCGCACTGTACGGTACGGATGACCCCGCCGCCCATGATGGGGTTCGCCGCCTGTATGACGAGGTGGGTGAATGGTACGTGGGCGGACGTGTGGAAGGCCTGCACCTCCCCCAACACTATGATTTTCCTGAGCTGCGGCTCTCTCCCGCCGATGTGCACCGCGCCTTTGCCCAGCGTGGGTGGCGGCGCGTGGTGGGCTTTCAGATGGCCTCATGGCCGCATTGCGCCCACCATGACATGATGCTCGCCGCGGCCCGCGAGGCCGAAGCCAATATCTTCATTATGCTCGATGTCAGTCCCGGCCGGGACCGACGCGCCGAGACATTCCCCCTTATCCGCAGTTACCGCAAATTCCTTGAGCGTTTTCCGCGCAACATGGCGGCCTTGGCACTGCTTCCGTATGCCGGGCGCGGCGCTGGCCCGCGTGAGGCTCTGTGGCAAGCGCAGATACGCGGCAATTATGGCTGTACGCATGTGCTGTTGCAGGGGCAGGAGCAGGGGCAGGATGACGCCTGTGCGGAGGGCGGCCTGCGTCCTGAAAGTGGCGGGGACGATGCGGCGATGGAGCTTGTACAGCGCTACGCCGAGGAGGCGGGGGTGACGCCCCTTGCGGAACGCCCCCGGTGCTATGTGGAGGACAGGGCGGAATATGTGCCGCTGGACGCCGTCACCGAGGATATGCGCGTGAGGGAAATTTCCTCGCGCGAGCTGTGGCGGCGGCTTGAACACGGGCTGGAGATTCCGGAGTGGTTCCTGTTTCCCGAGGTGGTGGACGAACTGCGCAAGGCGCATCCGCCCCGGCACAAGCAGGGTTTTACGGTTTTCATCACCGGGCTGTCCGGCGCGGGCAAGTCCACCCTTGCCAAGGTGCTGCTGCATAAATTCCTGGAAATGAATGGCCGTCCGGTCACGCTCCTTGATGGCGACATCGTCCGCCGCAACTTATCCAGCGAACTGACGTTCTCCCGCGAACACCGCAACCTGAACGTGACCCGCATCGGCTACGTGGCGAGTGAAATCACCAAGAACCGTGGCATTGCCCTGTGCGCGCCCATCGCGCCCTATGAGGAGTCGCGGCAGGCGGCGCGGCGGTTGGTGCGGCAGTACGGCGGATTTGTGGAGGTCTATATGTCCACGCCGTTGGCCGTGTGCGAGCAGCGCGACCGCAAGGGATTATATGCCAAAGCGCGGGCAGGGCGCATTGCCGGGGTGACGGGCATTGATGCGCCCTACGAGCCGCCGGTGAAGCCCGACCTTGCAATTGACACAACCGAACGCACGCCCAAGGAAGCCGCGCACGAGGTGCTGCGCTACCTTGCCGTGCAGGGGTATATCGTCTAGCCCCAGCCATATTGCCGCGAAACGAAAAGCCCCCGTCTGTCATGCAGGCGGGGGCTTTTCGTTGCAAAAAAGGGGGGAGGGCGGCGCGTGAGGCTCCTGCGCGATGTCGTTCCGGGGTGCTCCGCCCGGGAGCATCCAGCCGCGGGAGAGGTGGCGGATCGCGGGCTTCGGAACACGGGCGAAAGCGAGTCGCGCCGTGGCGTATGAAAGAGGCGGCCAGTGGGTAAGGAGCCGGAGGAAATACGGGAGAAGGAACGGGTTGGTGCAGTGTGGGGGCTGTGCTGGTGAACTGGGAGGGAAGCTGTCCTGACTCGGCGCGAGCGCTGCATCAGCGTTTCCCTCCCCCGCTTTCTACATAAGACACCTGCCAGCTTTGGCAAGGGGAATTTTGGCCTATGCCGGGGCTTCTTCGCGATTCTCCTGTTGGGCTGGCCCTCTGTGGCGGTGACTCTTTGGCAGAAGTTTTGCGCTGGCATATACCGACACCGGATGCGCGTTGTTGTGCAGGACGGTGCCGCTGAGTCCCAAGAGGCATACCGTGGTGCCAATGAGGGGGCTGAAACTTTTACCGGGGAAGAGGGAGAGGGACGCTAGGCCGATGTGGAGGATGCTGAAGGCGATGCCCGCAACGCACAGGGTGCGGGTGCGGTGGAGGTCCATTTCGGTGCCGAGGGCGGAGATGATGGGAGTGCCGCCAAAGACGTGTGTTGGAGTGGAGGCGGCGCGGGGGTGCCGGGCGCTGAGGAAAAGCACACCGCAGAAGGCCACGCACGTTGCCCCGCAGATGCCGACCATGAATGAATACGTGGGCAAATACGCCGAAAAAATGGCTGCCATTCCCTGAGCGGCAATGGACGCAACGATGACGGCTCGGCCAAGACGGAATCCTCTGCTGCGTAAGCGGCGCGCACAGGGCGCGAGAAGGGGCGGTGTTGTCTTGGATATGAAGGCGAACAGCGGAACGAGGTAGAAGGGAAGAGCCAAGTCCGGGAGGGCATCAGATGGGGCCACCATGTGCCCGTTGCGCATTGTCATAAGCATGGCTTCGATATCGATGGAAAAGAACAACGCGGTGGTCGCCCCGACGGAAAAGGCGAGAAAGGCGTCCTGCTGCGGATGAAGCCACGCAGGAAGGCCCCCGCTTCTCTTGTGCCCCGCTTCCCCAGTTTCGTCGTATCGCTGGGCAAGCTCACCGGCTTTCCGGGCGTTTGCGTGGCTCAGGAAAACCGTCAGAAGCAAAAAGCACAACGTGAGGCCAGAGGTGATATAGAAAAAGGAGTTCCATAGCGCAGGAATAAAGAGCGTCCCGTAACACGCGCCAATATAGACCACCGCGCCCAAAACAAGCGCAACGCGAGTCCAAGTAACCTGATCCGAAAGGCGAGGTGGCGCATCCATGCAGAAGCTCCTTGGTGTTTTAACATGCTGAAAAAATTGTGTATCCTTTTTTATTGATGTCGTCGATCCGCCCATGCTTGGTGTTCAACTGACACTGGAAGGGCATTGTTGGAGATAGAATGGAGTTGAGCTGTTATCCATAGGGCGTGCGGTGAAGAAGGCAAAGAATGTTTTCCGGTATATGAAGGATTGACAATAGAGAGGGAATTCGAGATTAAAATAGTGTGGTGGTATCTTTTGTTGTGAAAAGTCGCGTGAGTATACTGATGTATAGAGCTATGGAGTTACGATTGAGAGGGGAAAAATGAATCAAGCCATGTGGATATTGATAAGCGTATATTGAGGGGGTGTATTGTTTACAACACAAGGCTACGCCATCCTATTGCTTGTAACTTTCACTTTGCACGCTTTTGCAAGGTCGGCACGCGTGCAAAATGTTGTCCTTCTGTGCGCAAGTTTGTTTTTCTATTCCTTTATAAATATACACTTTTTGCCAGTTTTAGTGTTTACGTTTGTGTCGTCGTATTTGTGTTCGTGCTTAATACGAACCTATACAAGGTTTAAATATAGTATTGCGTGGATTGGGATAGGTGTCCTTGTTATGAATCTCGCATACTTTAAGTATGCATCGTTTTTTCTTGAAAATATAAATTTGATCCTAGATTTGAAAAAAACGGGCGTCTCAAGTGAGATAGTTTTACCAGTTGGGATATCATTTTTTACGTTTCAAGCGATTTCTTACATAATTGATGTATTGCGCGGAAAGTGTAGTTATCGTGGCTTTGTTGACTATGCGCTGTATATTTCTTTCTTTCCGCAACTTGTAGCGGGTCCAATAGAGAGGGCGAATAACATTTTTCCTCAAATTAGTGTGAGGAGGAATGTGCTCGCGCAGAATATACAAAGCGGTTTATATATATTAACAATCGGTTACTTTTTAAAGATTTGCATTGCCGATTATTGCGGAATTATCGTGGATGCTGCGTTCAACCATAAGCTGTATACGGGGTGGACAACAGTTCTTGCGACAGTGCTTTTTTCTATTCAAATTTATTGTGATTTCTGGGCGTACAGCCTTATTGCAAAAGGATCGGCAAAGCTCTTTGGTATCGAACTGGTATGGAATTTTAATGCTCCTTATGCCGCAACTTCTATAGTCGATTTTTGGAGACGTTGGCATATAAGCTTAAGTTTATGGCTTCGTGATTATCTGTATATTCCTCTTGGTGGTAGCAGGGAGGGGGCTGGGCGTACAGTTGTTAATATCCTTGCAACATTTACGCTATGTGGGCTCTGGCACGGTGCTGGTTGGAATTTTGTTGTCTGGGGTGTGTATAATGGATTTCTTGTGGCCATTGTTCATGTAATGAGATCAATAAAAAAGCTTAATATCTTTCGCACAGGGGATTGGTTGGGATGGGTGTTAACAACTCTGGCTGTTCAATTCGGATGGTTTTTGTTCAGGGTGCGGTCACTTGAGCAATTGATGAACTGTTTCAATTCGTTTTCAAATATGTCGTGGCTTACTGGGCATACCATGATGTTAAAAGTTGCAGTACTTTTTCTGTTTGTCATAGCGGTTGTCGAACTAATTCAAAAGAGAATAATTGAATATGATGGCCTTTTTGTGTTCCAGTCGATACGCCGCGCTGCAATAACAGCTATCATGGTCACGCTATGTTTTGCATTGTATAAAAAAGAATTTGGTCAGGCCTTTATATATTATAATTTCTAGCAAGCAGCGATTGCAACGGAGCATGTTAGCGGAATGAAGAATACAAAGGTGAACTTGATGGCATACCTATCATCCGTTGCTTTGTTTGTGACAATCCTTTTTGCGATTGGTCTGTATGTGGGACAGTATGTTGATCATAATGAAATAGTCTTGAATAATATAAAAAAAGAAATAAGTACTGTGATAGCCTATACGCAGTGGATGAGGGTGCATGGAATACGGGCGGACATAGGGATATTCGGAGACAGTATTGCAAGTAATTCTCTTGTTGCGCAGCAAATTGCAACAGAAACAGGCTTCTCAATAGAATCGTTCTCTACGACGGGGTACTGTGGTCCTGAGGGGTATGCAGAGCTTGTTGATGTCTTTTTCACCTATAACCCGGACTCCTATGCCGTCATCGCAATAAGCCCAACGCAGTTCTATCGACTTCCTGAGTGGCGTCCGTACGGTAAGGTGAGGAAAATAGCACAGGTTCTTCAGCGTGAAGCGAAAGCGTCGGTTGCTGGGGTCCCGCTTTACCGTCGATGTCTACTTCCAATACAATTGTATGCCAAAAGACTTTTGGACACTCCCTTTGTCTCTGCCCCAATGAACCAGGCATTTGGGGGCTATTCGCATTTTCAGCACATTATTGCAGAGACGGGGAACTATCCATCTCCGCAGATTGTCAGTGGGATGAATCTGTCGCTAGAGGAGTATATGAGTCAGGAATCAGAGCCCATCTCCTGGAAATTGCGAGGTGGGTTTGTGCCCGATATGACCCCTGAGTACATCGCGGTACTCGGCAAGCTTAAAAGTGTCATACAAAAGTATGGATTCAGTCGATTCTTTCTCACAGTTCTGCCTATTCCAGATAATGCTCCCCCCGAGAAGTTGGCTCAGCATGCCAAGTCTGCGTCGGCACTCCTTGAATATTTAGGCCTGCCTCGTTCACAGTATATTGAAATGGCACCTGGTGCGCCAAGCTCTTTGTACGGAGACGGGCGCCATTTTCATAAGCCAGGGAGCCAATACATGAGCCATATATTCGCCGATGCATTCAAACGAACATTTCGGCGAGCGACAATCAGAACATTGGAAGAACACGCACAAAAAGAATAGCCCTTGTATCCCTCGCAGGCAGTTCCGTTAGAATGCTGGGTGGGGGGCTCCTAAGAGGGGAAGGCTGGGCTTAAGGAGTAATGCAGGTGGACCCCTGAAGCGGGTTTGCGGGGCCGTTTGGGGATGATGGGGCGAAGATGTCGGCCCCGGCTACCAGACCAAAAGGAAAAAGGGACGTAGAGTTGCCTCTACGTCCCTATATTCTCTGGTCGGGATGGCGCGATTTGAACGCGCGGTCTCTGCGTCCCGAACGCAGCGCTC
>NZ_JBUDSW010000105.1:0-11642 GCF_054921475.1 Desulfobaculum sp.
TTGCCGGGGAGCGCCTTTTCGTAGGCGTGGAAGGCGCGCAGGGCGGACGGGTAGTCGTTCTGGGTCAGGCTGGCAAGGCCGATGACCTGATCCGCCTGCGGCTCCGTGGGTTTGATGGAGTGGGCTGCGTCGGCGTAGCGCTTGGCCTCGGCCTCGCGCCCCTGCGCCAACTGGCATTTGGCCATCATCAGGTTGCCCGCGTAGTCGTCTGGAATCTGCTTCAGTGCGGCGGAGAAGTGCGACCCGGCCTCGGTGAAGTCCTTTTTGACCATGTACTTGGCACCGGTCTGGAGCTTTTCAATGCCGTCCTTTTTGGCGCGCAGGGCGGCGGTGTTGTCCATGTAGCGGTCGCGGTACACGGGGTTGGATGTGGCCTTGGCGTAGTTGTAGCGCATTTCCTCCTTGGCGGTCTCAAGGCGTTCTTCGCTCATGGGGTGCGAGGCAAAGAGGAGTTCCGTGGCGGAGGGCTTTGAATCGTGCAGGTCCACAAGGTGCTGTTGCAGTCCCACCATGCCCTTGGGCGAATAGCCGCTGCGCGTCATGTATTCCATGCCCAGTGCGTCGGCTTGGCGTTCGTCCTCGCGGCTGTAGAAGGCCAGCAGCGCGCCAGAGGCGACGCCGCCCATACCCGCGGCGATTTCGCCATAGCCCTTGCCAAAGGACGCGGCGTAGGCCGCAAGGCCGGAGGAAAGCAGGGACACGGCCATGCCCTTGGACATGCGCGAGGCCGAATGCCGCGCGTTAACGTGCCCCATCTCATGCCCCAGCAGGGCGGCGAGTTCGGCTTCATCTTCCAGCGTCAGCAGAATGCCGCGCGTGCACGCGATGGATCCGCCGGGAAAGGCGTAGGCGTTGACATACACCGCATCCACGCACCGGAACGAGTAGGGCATACCCGGGCGGTGTGTGTACTGGGCCATGCTCTTGCCCGTTTCACTCAGGTAGGCGTTGAGGGCCGCGTCGTCTGTGGGGCCGTAGTCGTTGGAGAATTGGAGGGGGGAGCGCTCCTTGTCCAGCTGGATTTCGCTGGATTTGGACAGCAGCATGAACTGTTGCTCGCCCGTGACGGGGTTCTTGGCGCACCCCGTTGCCGCGCCAAGGGCGCAGATGCCTGACATATAGAGAAAATCCCGTCTGGAGAGGGACTGCTTCATTGGAAGACCTCCTTCATTCATAGAGGTCTTTGCATAGCACAGACGCGCGGCGCTTGGTAGTGCGCGCGCAGGGGCAGGGCCGGACAAACCCCATACGCGGAGCGCTCTGCCACGCGGTGACGCGTCCACCTGCGGGGGCGGCAGAGAGAAAATGTACAGAAATGTGCGGATGCACTACACTGCACATCAACTGTTGTGTCGGGTGGAGGACATGTGTGGGGCAAAATGATACACGTTTCTCACAAAAAAGCAGGAAGAATCCGGCAAAAGCACCGCCGCCACAAGGTTTGCGGCGATTTGCAAGCAGCATTCATTGCTTGAGCAAAATTGCACAAAGTGCGGCATTTTCGTCATAGGCACGACGATACCGCCTTGCCGGACTCTGGAGAAAAAATTTTCTTTATGAGACGTGAGAATCATATATCATCTGGAAATTTAAAAAAGAGTGTTGGATTCCAGTACGTTGTGATTAATGAGAAGGGAGAATCGCGTATTAATAGCCCGCTTGACAATGTGAAATCCAGCACATAAGGGGGAGTGAAGCCGAGTGCTTACTCGGTAAACCCGAGCGCGCACTCGGGCTAGGAGATGCAATGTCGTACAAAGAAAAGATACTTGAAACAGCAGCGGCGCTTTTTGCAGCCAAAGGCTACAAGGACACGTCCATTGCAGAGCTTTCGCGCCTTACCGGCGCGGCTGAAGGCACGATTTTCCATCACTTCAAGAACAAAGAGGAAATCTACATCGGTGTTCTTGAAGCGACGAAAAACGGCATCGTCAGCCGCGTGGAGGACGCGGTTTTTGCAAAGGGGTCCGGGTCTGGGCTGGAAACGGTGAAGGATCTTGTCGCCCTCTTCTTCCGTCTCTCCGAGGAGATGCACGTGGAGTTCAGGCTCCTTTTCCGCTCGCATCTGTATCATCTTGCCGGGACCAATCCCGCCCTCCGGGAAGATGTGGAAGCCATTTACAACTGTTTTGTGGACATGCTGGTGGAGGCCATCCAGAAGGGTGTGGCCGATGGTTCCATCCGCAGGGACGTGTCCCCCAATGGTCAGGCCCTGATACTGTTTTCCATGGTATCGGGCCTTTTGCGCTTTAAGATGCTGAGCCTGTTTCCCGTTCGTTCGTTGTACGCAGACGTGCTCGCCTCATGCGAAAACATGCTGAAACCACAACCGATGGAAGGGTGCTCATGCTGACCCGAATTTTTCCGTTCCTGTCCTGGATGAAGGGCTATGGAACAAAGCATTTGAGGGCTGACTTCACGTCCGGACTGACGGTGGCCCTGGTGCTGATTCCGCAGTCCATGGCGTATGCACAGCTTGCGGGTATGCCCGCGTATTACGGGCTGTACGCTTCGTTTCTGCCCCCCATGATTGCCGCGCTGTTCGGCTCCAGCCGTCAGCTCGCCACCGGCCCTGTGGCTGTTGTCTCGCTCATGACAGCCGCATCACTGGAACCGCTGGCCACAGCAGGCAGCGAGGCTTTCGTCGCCTATGCCATCTTGCTGGCGTTTACAGTGGGCTTGTTCCAGTTCCTGCTGGGGGCGCTGCGTCTTGGATTGGTGGTGAACTTTTTGTCGCATCCGGTGGTCAACGGCTTCACCAACGCCGCGGCCATCATCATTGCGTCCAGCCAGCTGTCCAAGATGTTTGGCGTGTATGTGGACAAAGCTGCGCACCACTACGAGACCATCTACCGCGTGATGGAGTCCGCCGTGGACTACACACATTGGCCAACACTCGGCATGGGTGTGCTGGCCTTTGCGGTGATGATTGGCCTCAAGCGCTTTGCGCCCAAGGCGCCGAACGTGCTGGTGGCGGTTGTGATTACCACGCTGCTGTCGTGGGCCATTGGCTTTGAGCACAACACCACCGTGGACCTGAACCACATCAAGTCCCCGGACGCGGTGGAAGCCATTGCCAAGTTCAACACCGTCACCACGGAGCTGCCCAAGATTGGCGAACGGCGCACCGAGCTGAACACCCAGTACGCCGCCGCTGTCGAGAATTCGGGCATGCACTCCATCCCCGCCCTCGACATCAAGCACGATGTGGAAGTCGCCAACATCAAGATTGAAAACCTGAAGCGCAGGGCCCACACCTGGCGCTCCAAGATTCGCCATATGAAGTTCGACGGCGTCAGCGCGCCTGACGGCACCACGAACTTCTACCTTGCGGGCACCACGCCCGAGGGCCTGAACACCGACGGCCGCATCTGGCGCATCAAGGTCGGCAATAAGGCCATTAACAAGGACTCTCTGCTCATGATGGGCGGCGGCGCGGTTGTGGGCGTGGTCCCCAGCGGCCTGCCGACCCTGTCCGTGCCCAAGCTCGACATGGGCGTTATGCTCCAGCTGCTGCCGTATGCGGCCATCATCTCGCTGCTGGGCTTCATGGAAGCTATCTCCATCGCCAAGGCCATGGCCGCCAAGACCGGCCAGCGCCTTGACCCGAACCAGGAGCTTATCGGCCAGGGCCTGTCCAACATGGTGGGCGCCATTGGCAAGAGCTACCCGGCATCGGGGTCGTTCTCCCGTTCGGCGGTGAACCTTGCCTCCGGCGCGGTGACCGGGCTGTCCAGCGTGTTTACCTCGCTGGTGGTCGTCATCGTGCTGATGTTCTTCACCCCGCTGCTGTATCATCTGCCCCAGTCCGTGCTGGCGGCGGTCATCATGATGGCGGTTATCGGCCTCATCAACGTGAAGGGTTTTGTCCACGCGTGGAAGGCCCAGTGGTACGACGGCGCCATCTCCATTTTGTCCTTTGTCTGCACGCTGGGCTTTGCCCCGCATCTGGACAAGGGCATCATGGTCGGTGTTGTGCTGTCCCTTGGCGTGTTCCTGTACAAGAGCATGCGCCCCACGGTGGCCAGCCTGTCCCTGTCGGCGGACCGCGCCCTGCGCGACTGCTCCGTCTACGGCCTGCGCGAGTGTGACCACGTGGCTGTCGTCCGCTTTGACGGCCCGCTGTTCTTCGCCAACGCCAGCTACCTTGAGGACCGCATCACGGACATCCTGCAGGCCAAGCCGCACCTGCGGCACATTCTGCTGGTGGCCAACGGCATCAATGACATGGACGCCTCCGGCGAGGAAGCGCTGGCACTTATTGTGGACCGCGTGCGCAGTGCCGGGTACGGTATGTCCTTCTCTGGCGTAAATGAGAATGTTCTCGCGGTGATGAAGCGTACGCACCTGTTTGAGTCCATTGGCGAGGAGAATATCTACGCCACGCAGGCAGAGGCGCTGCCCATCATCCACGCCAAGGCCCACGAAGGTTCCGAAGAAAAGGCATGCCCCCTGACTGAGGCCTGCCCGGCCCAATAGGACAAGGAGAATCCTCATGGCAGTGATCAACATCTTCAATGCCGCGTATGTTCGGGCCGAGGAAGTGGCGGCTGGCGTCGCTTCCGAGCTTGGCCTGACCACCATGCGCGACGCCGAAGTCTTCGCGATGGCCGCGGAACGTTTCGGTATGTCCGAGTCGCGTTTGGCCAAGACGGTCTACGGCAAGCCGAGCGTGTTCAACAGCTTCACTCACGAGCGCGAGCGCGCCGTCACGTGCCTGCGCGCCACGCTGGCCGAGCTGCTGCACAGGGACGACCTGCTCCTGTATGGCTGGGCTGGGTTGCTGGTGCCACAGCGCGTGTCGCATGTGCTGCGCGTGCTGCTGGGGGCGGAGGTGCACTTCCGCGCTGGCCTCGCCGCCGAGCGTGAGGGCGTCAGCGCCGAAGAGGGCGCCAAGCTGGTCCACAAGGCCGACGAGGCCCTGTTCGGCTGGAGCGAGTACGTCACCGGCGCCAAGGCGTGGGACAATGAGCTCTACGACGTGGTCATCCCCATGGATGCCAAGTCCGTGGAGCATGCGGTGGCCTTTACAGTGGACAACGCGCGCCGCGGCGTGCTGGTGCCCACGGCCCAGTCCCAGCAGGCGGTGGACGACTTCGCCCTTGCCGCGCGTGTGGACATGGCCCTCGTCAAGGAAGGCCACAGCGTGGACGTGGAGGCCAAAAACGGCCGCGTGCAGCTGACCATCAATAAGAATGTCATTATGCTCTCCCGCCTTGAGGAAGAGCTGCAGCGTATTGCCTCCGGCGTGGAGGGGGTCCGCGAAGTGACCACTCGGGTTGGAAAGGATTTCTATCAGGCGGACATCTACCGCAGGCATGATTTCAGCCTGCCGAGCAAGGTGCTGCTGGTGGACGACGAGCGCGAGTTCGTCGAAACCCTGTCCGAACGTCTCACCATGCGCGACGTGGGGTCCGCTGTGGTGTATGATGGCCCGCAAGCTCTGAACCTGCTGCAGGACGAGGAGCCGGAGGTCATGATTCTGGACCTGAAGATGCCGGGCATGGACGGCCTTGAGGTGCTCCGCCGCGTGCGGCGCGACCACCCGGGCGTCGCGGTGATTATCCTCACCGGTCACGGTTCCGATAAGGACCGTGAGACTTGTATGGACCTTGGCGCGTTTGCGTACTTGCAAAAGCCGGTGGACATTGACGTCTTGTCGTCCACGGTAAAGAGCGCCTACGAAAAGGTTCGCGTCTCGTCGTAAGACGTTTGGCCGACAGGGACGCGACGCTTGGCGTGCCTGTCGGCCCTTTTTTTACCCGTAAAGGATGCGCGTATGGCTTCGTGGCTGAAACGGCTCCGGCCGAATTTTTGGACGACGGATGAAGAGGATGGGCACAACATCCTCAACTACAGGCGGCTGTGGGTGCTGGTTGTCGGCGTCATGCTGCTCGTCTCCATTGTGCCGCTTGGCGTGATGTCCTTTACGGACTTCAGCCTCAGCCAAAAGCTGGCCGAGGCCGAAAACCGCTACCGCATGACGCGCCTTGTCTCCAACAGCAAGCGCTCCGTCACCGCCTTTCTCGAAGAGCGGCAGTCCGCGCTGGACTTTGCCGTGCGCCATCTGTCCCGCCGGGAATTGGCCGACCCGCTGCGCATCCGCGGCCTGCTTCGCGACCTCAAGAACTCCTTTGGCGGCGTGTATGACCTTGGCTTCATCGATGCCGACGGCATCCAGCAGGCCTACGCCGGACCGCACGAACTGGTGGGACGCGACTACTCCCGGCAGGATTGGTTCAAGCACGTTGTGGCCCGTGGCGTGTACATCAGCCCCGTGTTCAAGGGCTTCCGCGAGATTCCGCACATGGTCGTCGCCGTGAAGCACGACGACGCGGACGGCAGTTTTTACATTCTGCGCGCCACCCTCGACACCAGCCGCTTTAATGATCTTTTGCTGTCCATCGACATTGGCAGCGACAGCGACGTCTTCATCACCGACACCACAGGCGTTCTGCAAACGCCCACCCGCCACGCCGGGGATGTGCTGGCGGCCTCGGGCTATCCCGTGCCGCCGTACTCCGAGCGCACGCGCATTATGGAGACGCGCTCCAAGGACGGCACCCCCGTCTTTATGGGCTATACCTATGTGAAGGGCGCGCCCTTCATCCTGACCCTTGTCACGGACAAAAAAGCCGTCATGGACCCATGGTGGACCGTGCGCCTTGAGATGTTCGGCTTCACCGCCCTGAGCATGACGGTCATCGGCATTGTGGTGCTGGGGGTGGCGACCTCGCTGGTGAGCCGGGTGCATTTTGCCGACCAGCGGCGTACCGTAGCCATGCACCGCGCCGAACACGCCAACAAGATGGCCTCCATTGGCCGCCTTGCCGCAGGCGTGGCGCACGAAATCAACAACCCCCTCGCCGTCATCAGCCAGAAGGCCGGACTGATGAAGGATCTGTTGACCTTCGGCTCCGTGGAAGGGGCGAACAAGGAAAAGCTCATTGGCCTGACCGATGCGGTGCTTGCGTCGGTGGAGCGCTGCGGGACCATCACCCACAGGCTGCTTGGCTTTGCCCGGCACATCGACGTGCGCCTGGAGAAGCTGGACCTTGAGCCTGTCATCCGCGACGTGCTCGGCTTCTTGGAAAAGGAGGCGGAGTACCGCGGCATTGAGGTGAGCGTGGACGTAGCGGGCGACGTGATGCCCATCGAGAGCGACAGAGGGCAGTTGCAGCAGGTGTTTTTGAACATTATCAACAACGCCTTTGCCGCCGTCGAAGATGGCGGCAGGGTGAACATCGGCATCGCGCCCATGACCGAAGACCACGTATCCGTGATCATTCAGGACAACGGATGCGGCATCCGGCGCGAGCATTTACGCCAGATTTTTGAGCCGTTCTTCTCCACCAAGGGAGACAAAGGCACAGGCCTTGGCCTGTCCATTACCTACGGTCTGGTGCAGAAGCTGGGCGCAGAGATGCATGTGGACAGTACGGAAGGCGAAGGAACGGCGTTCACTCTGGTCTTTCCTGTAAAACGGTAACGGACGGAGAGATATTGTGCGGATTTTGTTGGTCGACGATGAGGCCGAACTGGTGGAAACACTGGTGGAGCGCCTGCGGCTGAGAGGAATTGATGCGGATTGCGCGCTGTCCGGCGATGCCGCCATTGATATGACACAGAGCAAGGCCTACGACCTTGCCGTGGTGGATATGAAGATGCCCGGCACCAGCGGGCTGGACGTCATGAAGTCCATGCGCGACATGCGCCCCGAGATGCGCTTTATCTTCCTGACCGGTCACGGCTCCACGCAGGACTGTCAGGAAGGGCGCAAGGCCGGTGCCAGCGACTACCTGATGAAGCCCGTGCGGCTCCAGGTGTTGTTGGAGCGCATTCAGGCGGCTTTGAATCCCGGAGGGGAAGAGAACAATGAGTGCTGACAACGGGTCCGATGCTGGGTTGGTCTGCTTTGGCCGTATGACGGCCAGCGTGTCACATGAGTTCAAGAACCATTTGGCCACCATCCGTGAAAAGGCGGGCCTGCTCACGGACCTGTTGACCCTTGCCGCGCGTGGCCGCGAGGTGGATTTTGAGCGCCTTGCGGGCATTGCCTCGGACATCCAGCAGCGTACGGCGGATGCGGACGCGGTGGTGAAGCGCCTCAATGCCTTCGCCCACAGCACGGACCATCCCCTTGCCGAGGTGCCGGTGGACGAGTCCGTGGAGCTGACGCTGAATCTCTATGCCCGGCTGGCCGCCATGCGCGGCGTGAGCTTTGACCCGCAGGGTGACGCCGGGGTGGTGGTGTCCACGCGGCCTTTCCTCTTGATGCAGCTCCTCCTCGCGTGTCTTGATGCTGTGATGGACAGCGTGGAGGACGGCGCGCAGGTGACGGTGACCACGCGCGCGACGTCTGAGGGCGCGGAGATAGCCTTTTCTGCCGGGGGCGGGGGCCAGGCGTCCCAGATGGCGGAGCTTTTGGACGCACTGAGCGCGACGGCCGTTGCCGAGGCCGGAAGCGGCCTTGTGCTGCGGTTGCCGAAGAATGTCTAATCCATGGTGCGCCGGGGGTGGCGCGGGGAGGCTTTGAGAGATGACGGGTGTGAATGTTTTGCTGGTTGATGACAACAAGGATTTTGTCGAGACGTTGGCCGAGCGCCTGCGCACGCGGGGGATGGACGCGACGGCGGTCTATAATGGCCGCAGCGCCGTAGACGCCATTGACGCCCGCCGTTACGACGCCGTGGTGCTGGACCTGCAAATGCCGGATATGGACGGCCTTGAGACGCTACGGCGCATCAAGGAGCACAACGACGAAGTGCAAATTATTCTGCTGTCCGGCCACGCCACGGTGGAGCTTTCCGTAGAGGCCATGAAGCTTGGCGCCCTCGATTTTATGGAAAAGCCCGCGGACTTCGACACGCTGGTGAAAAAGATTACCGTGGCGCAGGCAAAGCGCCTTGTTCTGGAAGAAGAGCACAACAACGAAAAGATTCAGTCCATACTTTCCCACGCCGGTTGGTAGTGGGAGAAGACAACCTGCGTAGGCGGCTTGGGCCAGGCGGTGGCCCTTGCCTGCCGGTATTTCCCGGCCTTGTGAGGCACGTTTGAGGCCGGGATTTCTCTTCGGGTCAGTGGATGGCGTTATGTACGGGAAGCATCACCACACCTCCTCCCGCCAGACGCCGTGACCGGAGAGCCTTCGTCTTCCGGAAGGCCGAAAACTTGGCGGTTTCGGCCTTCCGGAAGTCTTTTTTATTCCTCCCGATTTTATGTCCTCCCTTTTCCTGTGATTTAAGGCGTGCGCCGTGCGTCTGCCGTTGCCTGCTCCATTGCTGCGCCTGCCCGTGTGGGCGCTTGTATAAGGATGCTGCGGCGCGGCGTCGTGGTGCATTCGTGTATTGTGCACTGTTTCACGTAGCGGAAAACGTGTGGACGGTGGTCAAAAACACATGCTACCGGAGTCATTCGCAACACGAAAACTCCGCCAACAGCGCAAACCGACGCGCCGGTGCATGGTGATGCGCGCCATGGCGATGCACCGGGAGGAGTCTGAGGCAAGCGCGCAAGAGACAGCAGACGGAGCCCCCGCAGAAATCTGCGGGGCCGCAAAGGGAACAGACGGATGCCTCGACACAAGGAAGAAAGCGCATGCGCGTTTTGGTCGTAACCGCAGACGCGGAGGATGGAAAACGGCTTGTGGCGGACCTGAATGGTCATGGCTACGCCGCCGAATGGGCGCAGGACGCTGTGGGCGCACTGCGGCTGGCACGGATGATACGCTACGACATCGCCCTTGTGGACGATATGGTGCGCGGCGTGCGCTGGGACGCAATGCTCCGCGGGCTTCGCGGACTGCAACATGACGTTGCCGCGCTGTGTCTATGCGATGACCATACGCCCCAGTATCAGGAATCTGACGCAAAAACAGAGGCTTGCACCTTTGTGACAAAGCCGGTTATCATGGCTTCACTCCTGCCGCATCTTGTGGCAGTGCAAGAACGGGGGATGGTGCACGCACCGCATGCGGATGCGCGCCACGTCTTGTGATCATCTAAAGAGGAGCCAGCAATGGTCAACGCCCATGTCCTACTCGTGGACGACAATATCGACTTCGTGAACACCATGGCCGAACGTCTGCGTATGCGGGAGCTTGATGTCTCCACCGCGACCAATGGCCGTGACGCTTTGGAAATGGTTGACTGTGAGTGCTTCGACGCTGTTGTGCTCGATATGCAGATGCCCGGTCTGGATGGCATTGAAACGCTAAAGCGCATCAAGGCCAAAAACGACGAGGTGCAGATCATCATCCTGTCCGGCCACGCCACTGTGCAGATTAGCGTGGAAGCCATGAAGCTGGGCGCGCTGGACTTTATGGAAAAGCCCGTGGACATGGACGCCCTGCTGGAGCGCATTCGCAACGCGCAGGCTAAGCGCGCCGTGCTGCAGGAAAAGCATAACGAAGAGAAAATTCAGGACATTCTGGCGCGCCGCTTCTAGCCTGTGCGGCCCGCCGCGCGTATACTGCAACAGCGCGACAAAACGATTCTCCAACGCCGGGAAGGACACACGTCCTTCCCGGCGTTTTTCTGTGCAGAGGGGAGGGCAGGAGTGGCGGCGCGCGGAGCGCTGATATGGCGTGCAGGGCGTGTGTGCGTTGGCGTCTTGTACGAATATCGGGGCCGCGCATGGCCCCGCGAGAGCCCTCTCAGGGCAAGGGCGGTCGTCTTGTCCTCTCTCCCACGCATGCCGGGGCACATGCGTTTCTATTGGGGAACAGTGGGCATGAGCCCCTGCACCGCTGCATGGTGCTTGTTGAGTGTGTGGCGATCTGTCGGGATTGTAAGACCTTACAGGTGGGAGTGGGGCTGAGGGGCGCAGGGGACGTCATAGAGCATGGCTCGGCTTCTTCAGGCGGGGCGGCCCCGCCCTTGTCCTTTCGTCCGGTCTCTCCATCCTCCCGCCCCGCAGCCGGAGCGCGCCCCGTTTTGGGGGCACACGATGCGCGGCAAAAACCATGGTCCAGAGTTTCGGCCGCGGCGGGTGGTGGAAATGGGGTGAAGGGAGAGTCTATGCCGCCGCTGGTGGCTTTTGGGGGCGCTGTTTGCCTTGGAGGAAGCGGGTGCTTGGGCGGGAGGATTTCGGCCTGATTTCGGGCTTGTCACAGAAAATTCATTTTTTGCTGGACTCTCTACAATGCTGGTGCTAAGTGGGCCGCATTGGCATATGTGCTGATTGACCACACAATCAGGCATAACCGAACCCCCCCTTTGCAGGAGAAGCCATGCGCATTCTTGTAGTAGAAGATGAAGGCAGACTGCAGACGTCGTTTGTCGAGCGCCTTACGGCCAAGAACATTGCAGTGGATTATGCTTCCGATGTGAACACCGCCATCAAATTCGCGCGAATGATGCGGTACGACGCAGCGGTTGTTGACGTACGCAATGGTCCCGCACCGTGTGGAGACATCCAGCGGGGTCTTTCCCGCATGCAGCCATGGATGAAAGTGCTCGTCGTGACGGGGCGCGGAGCCTGTAAAGGCTTTATGCCCGCAGCTGGCAATGAATTTCTGCTCAACAGGCTGACCCGTTCCCTTAACGGGGCGCCAACGAAGAGTGCGCGCTGCGCCTGAACCTGTTTGTTATCCGTGTCATGAAGAAAAGGGAGACCGAAACCTCGGCCTCCCTTTTCTGCGT
>NZ_JBUDSW010000106.1:0-11623 GCF_054921475.1 Desulfobaculum sp.
CATATTCATGGTCCGTCAGCTCCTTTCGCAGCAGTGTCCTGTGCGGTTTCAAGAAATTCGAGAAGTTGAAAAAGCGTCATGCGGCCGTAGCGGAAGGCCACCTGTTCGCCGCTGTGCCAGTCCGTTGGCGCTCCGGTGGGCGCCATAAAGCAGTGGGTGCGCAGCACCTCCCGCAAGACGCGGCCCGAGGGCGTCCCAAGCGCCGCACGTACGTGCGCGGCAATGTCCTGTTCCGTCATGCCGTCCAGCGTCATGTGGCGTCCTCCATACCCGTGAGCAGCGCCTTGGCCGGGCTGCCCTCCTCAGGCGCGCTGGCAAGGTCCGGAAAGACCTTCGCGGCCTCGCGCAGTTCCGACAGCTGCTCCTTCATGGCGAGTTTGGCGGTGTTTTCGTCGCGCTCACGCCGCACCCGGCGCACCGCCGCGCGGGAGCGGATGCCCCGCTGCGGGAAGCCCCGGCTTTCCATGAGCCGCCGCAGGTTCTCGTCGTGGTCGAAGTTATCCAGCACCTCGGGCGCAACCGCGGCCAGCTGTCCGGCATCCGCGTAGGTTTGCAGCACGGTCTGGGCGCGGCCTTCCTTCTGGGCCAGCATCAGCGGGCTGACGTACTCCGCGTGCAGCCGCCGTCCCACAAGTTCCGGGGGCGGGGGCGGCAATTCACCGCGCCGCTCCAAGAGCCTGTGGAGCCTGTCGAACAACCTGCCGAAGTTCTCCTGCTGCTGATTGACGAGCAGCGGCCCCAGCAGGAACATGCGCTCGCTGGCAAGCTCCGCCACCTCCCGCGCGGTGGGCGTGGCCCCGGCGCTGCTGCGGGAGCGGATGGTCAGGAACAGGTCCACAAAGAACGCCGCGTCGATGTCCTTTCGCGTGGCCTGCATGAGCTCCCACGAAAAGCGCGGGTCGCCGCCAACGGACAGTGGGCCAAAGTCCGCAAGGCTGTTGCCCTCGGCGCGGCGGTAGTAGTTCATGGCCCGCGGCTCAAAGGAGAAGCGGCCCACGAACCCGTCATCCGGCACCAGATAGGGCGGAGCGACGGCCAGCTGACCAGCCTCAAGGATGAGGCGCTTCATCTCGTTGAGCATCTTCACGTCGGCAAGGGCTTCCGTGCCCGGACTGGTGGAATAGGCGGTGCCCGGCAGGCGGTGGTAGCGGGCGACGATGTAGGGCAATTCCTCATAGCCGCCGGTGGACACGATATTCCGGGAGCCAAGCTCCATATAGACTGACGCAAAGGGCAGCGCCCCGCCTGCGTTGCCCGGCGCGGCGCTGCCGCGCGGAAACACCGCATGCAGGAAGTCAAACCGCTCGCCCTGCCGCCGCACCTCCTGCGCCGCGCGGCGCACGGTGTCCGGCATATTCTCCAGCCCCCAGCGCGACGCCGCATCCCGCGCAGTCAGGGTGAAGCGGCGGAACACCGTATCCACCACGCCCTGCGCATTTTCCTCAATGAACACCTCCGACAGGGGCAGCGCCTTAAAGCGCACCCCGCCGTCTGCGCCCTCGTCCAAATACATGCACTGCCAGCCGAAGAGACCGGACTGGTGGTAGGCCAGCGCCTGCTCACGGTAGAAGCCGCCCTCGGCAAGCGCCGCGTAAAAGGCGTCCTCCACATCCTGCAGCCATGTCCGCACGTCCGGACGGTCCGCAACATCGGGGTCGTCCAGCTCCAGCGAAAACCACCGCTGCGCCGGGGAGCACGCCCCGGAGAGCATGCCCGCGGCAAAGACGCCCGCCGCGCGCGTTGCCGTGGCGTCCACGATTTCGGGGCGGCGGCGGATTTGCGGCTCACTGCCGGAAAAGCCCGCGTACTCCGGCCCCATAAAGGTGGCGACGTCCTCCCACACGGGATCAAAGGGCTGGCGCGCCTGCCGCGCGGCGTCAAAGCGCCGCAGCACTTCCCGCGCAGTTTCGCGCTGTGCGTCGCCGCGTTCTGGTGCGCTCCGGGACGGAGCGGCCAGCGTGTCGCGTTGTGTCTGCATGCTCACCCCAGCGTGGTCTTGCGCACCCGCGCGGACGAGCTGTCACCCGTTGCGCTGGTGGCGATTGTGGATGCCGAAGCGCGCCTGCGGCGCTCTGCTTCGCGCCGCCGCGCGGCCTCAAGGCGCTTTTGCGCCTCCAGTTCCGCGGTGTCCGGCTCCTCCGGTGGCGGGGGCGGTGGCGGCAGGTCCGGTTTGGACGGTTTGGAAAAAATCACTCCACCCATGCTGCGTTCCTCCTTGTACTGTCGTGGTGATGCCCGCTTCAGCAGGCGTGGGTCTGCATGGCGCTCTGCATGCCGCTTTCGCCAACCTCGGCGTAGCGCTGGCGCATGCCGCCCCCGCGCACGGGGTGGGCAAAAGTCAGAGCCAATGCGTCGGCAAGGTCGGGACTGCGCAGGCCGCGCCGTTTCATGTCGTCCTTGGACTCCAGAACAAGCCGCCCGGAGCTGTCGTAGGAATACGACGGAGCCACGATGTCCGCGTGCAGGGCGTCATCATCGGGAATGTCCGCCTGCGCGGCGTCCCCCAGCCACTGCCGCATCAAGCCCCACATCTCCGCGCGTCTGTTGGCGTAGCGCTCCGGCCTGTTGGCCCGGCTGCCAAAATTCACTGCGCTGACGCGGCCGCTCAGGCCCATCTCGCGCAGGCGGTCCACCACCCCAGCGCCCAGCCCGCCAGCATCCACAAACAGCCGCGCCACGTAGGGGCGTTCACTCTCAAGGATGCGTACGCACTCTCCTGCCACCTGCATGGTGTCGCGCCGCACTAGCCGCCGCTGGCCAAAGGCCAAGCGCCCCTGCCGGAACATCACGCCCGTGGCGTCATTGCCAAAGCGGGCGGGGTCCACGCCGCACACCACTGGGCCGCACCCTGCGGCGTCCGCCTTGCGCGCCCGCATCACCACCTCCGGGGCAATGAACGGCTCCACGCCTGTAAAGCTGAACGCCTCCGCCGCCGTGGCCGGATACTCGCGCCGGAACAGCACCGCATCGCGCAGTTCCGCAATTTTGTTGCGCCGCCAGACGATTTGCTCCATGTCCAGCCCATGGGCGGCGCGGTACTGCTGTTCCTCGTCTGTGGGCATAAAGTCTTCGGGCACTTCGCGGCGGTATTCCGGTTGCCAAAACCACGGGATAAACACCGCCATAAACGGCGATTCCCCAGCCTCGGCCCGCTGCCACTCCTGATGGAAAAAATCGCCCATGCCATTGGCTGTGGACTCCAGCACCACCTCGGTGCCTTCGGCATCGGGCACGGTCTGGAGCATGCCCGCCGCGTGCTCGGCGGCGTTCTTCCAAAACGCCACTTCGGACCCGTGCAGGTACTGGATGGTCTGGGAACGGCCCGCGCCGCGTGCGCCAGCCGTTGCCACGCGGTAGCCGGAATCAAGACGGGGGAACTGGAGCTCACGCGAGTTGTCGTGCCCAAGGACGGGGCGGACTGCTGCGGGGCAATGGTCGTAGTAGCGTTTGACCATCCCCAGCAGCCCGCGCGCGGCTTCCATCTCGTGCGCCATAACCAGCGCGTGACAGCCACGGGCGTGCGTCACCCGCCAAAAATACCGGGCCGCAACATAGGTGGAGCACCCCTGCTGCCGTCCTTTGAGAATCAGCGCCCGCACCCGCCCTGCGCTGCGGCGTTGGTCCTCAAGGCGCGCGTGGAGGGTGCGCTGGGCCTTGTTGAGCCGCAGGGGCGTCAGCCCGTCGCTCTTGGTCCGCACCCACAGACACCGCTCTGCGTAGTGCGGAAAGTCAGTTTTCAGGCGCCTGCGTATATTGCGTTCACGTTCCGTCATTCCAATTCTTCCAGCCGCTGTTCATGTGTGCCGCCGGTCCGTGCCGGGTCGGCCTTGTCCGAAAACATCTGCAAATACTTGCCAAGCAGGCTCAGCGCTCTGTTGGCGTTGGAGGCGTCGAAACGGTACTCGCCGCCCTCTACCGCGCTGCGCCCTGCCGGGGCCGGGGCGGCCTGCATGCACCGCTCCGCCACTTCCTTCAGGCGCGCCGTCACCCACTGCCGCGTCACCGCGTCGTGCATGCGCGCGTCCTCCTGCATGGTGGTCACGGCCTGCGCCACCCCAGAATGCCGCAGCAGACGCTTGCCCGTGGCGGATGCGGTGCGCTCCGCATACCCGGCCTGCACGGCGGCCTGCTCCTCGTCCCCCAGCACGGCGTACGCCGCTGCAAAACGCTCCTGCCGCTTTGTGAGCATTGTTCTCCCTCATTCTTTCGTTTCCTCCGAATTTCCCGCCTGATGGGGTTTTCCATGCCTGCCCCACTTGCACCGCGCCGGAAAATCATCCATACTGAAAGTGCCTGGGACACAGGCGAGATGTGACGATCTTGAGAATGAACACAAGCAGTACGCGACGTCCCCGCCGTTCGGCTTTGCCGTCTCGGGGGGAGCACGCAGGGGGTAGCTCCCCATTACAAAAAAGTGCGTTCTGGATTACGTCATCCGCGGTGCTCCCGGGCTTTTTCATGCCTTCGTCAGCCCGCGCGGCGCTCCGCCTTTTTCCCGCCGTATCAGGCCCTTTCAGCGTTCCTGTCCTCCTGTTAGCACCTTCGTTCGTCGGGGTGGGGCACATGTGCCATGTGGCACCACAAGCCCAAATTTTCCGCAGCGGTATCAACAGCGGCGGCGCGCTCCTCGTCAGCGAGCGTGCACATGCGCTCCTCCGTGCGGAACACGCGCTCGCACACGCGGCAGATTCGGATGCGAAACATCAGGTCATTGCCACAGTGTCTGGTCCGCAGCACCCGGGTCTTTCCTGCACAATCAGGGCAATACATGGCGTCTCTCCTTGCCGCGCTAGTAGGCGCGGGTAATGGTCAAATGAAACGTTTCCTCACCAATGGCCTGCGCCAGCGCCGCCAGCGCCCGGCGTGAAGCCAGCACCCCACGCGCCCCGCCAACACGCCCCACCCGCTCACCGGGCAGAATGCAGCCCGCCGTATCCGGCGCAGTGTTCCCCGCGTGAAAGACAATCCCGGTGCGCCCCGGCACATCCTGCACGGCGTACACATTGCCGAACCGGGCGCTGTGCCGCCTGCGGCACAGGTACTGCCCAACGGGGATGCAGGACCGATTCACCGCATTGGCGCGCTCCGGCGGCTCCAACGTGCAACAGCACAGCCGCTTGTCCACGCGCACAACGCCAAAGGTCCCCTGCGCCGAGGTTTCAAGCCGAATGAGTTCCACCACGGGCGTGCGCCACATTGCGCCGTCATCCCGCTTTGTCATGATGCCTCCCTGTGTTCGCGGCGCCTGTTTCACACGCCGCGCGCTGTGTATGACTGTGGCTAGAATCCGCACACCGGGTCCGCCCCGGCCGCATCGCCGCCAATGGCGCCACTGGCCCACGGACACGCCGTCATGACATGCTCTGGCAGGGCGTAATTGGCGTCGTCCCCGTCTTCATCCTCCGGCATGCGCTCCTGCCACAAAACGCTCTGGGCATGGGCGCGGTTGAGGCGGCACACCAACTGCCGCGCGCCGCGCACCCACACCTGCGGGTCCGGCATGGTGCCACCAAAGGCCGCAAACACCTCCGGCACGGTCAGCGTCAGCACACAGCCGCCCTCCAGCCGAAGCCGGTACGACACCGCTTCTCGCTCCGAAGCCGGAAGCACCGGCCATTGCCACGCCAATTCATCAGACTCCGCCGCCTCGCAGCGCCGGACCAGCCCTGCGGCGCACATTTCGAACGCGCCGCCAGTGCCGGGCACGGGGACAAAACGCAGCCCCCCACTTCCACCATTTTGCATGTCGCCTCCTTGCTAGGCGCATTTTGCCTAGTGCCAAACACACCACACTCACCAATTAGGCGCTTATCGCCTATTGCAAGATGGACGACTTCCTGCATAAATACACATATGCAAGACGCCATCTCCTTTACCCACGCCTTCCTCGACGCCATTGAGGACGCCAGAAAGACCCAAGGGCGCACCCATTCCGACATCGCGAGGTCCGCTTTTCCCGACCTGCGCGACCCGGTGGGGGCCTATCGAAAAATCCGCAACTCCGGCCAATCACTCCGTCTGCCGGACGCCTTCCGCCTTGCCAAGGCTGTGCATCAGGATTTCCCATCCCTGTGCTGGAAGGCCATGCAGGTCGCCGGCGTGTCCTAAGCTGTGGAGCGCCGCACGTTTTCCACCCCGCTCATTTGCTGCCGCCCGCCAGGGCCATCCTCATCCACCTGGCAGGCACTGGGCCGCGGCGTTTTCGGTTCGCCGCCGCGCTCCCGCCCGCTGTATACGCCCTCCACAGTGCCGGGCTCCACCTTTTCTGCGACGCATCATGCGCCGGAGGCGACGACACCCGCACAATAGATGACACTATAGCCTCCGCAAAACGCATTTTTCTTCCCGCACCCCCTCCATCATACCGCGCCACCCCACTCGCGCCGCACGGTCCCCGCTCTCTGCGCGGCTCATGTACAACGCCTACTCCATGCTATTCTCCAGCCATACACAAGAAGCAGAACACAGCACAGGCGCTAGGCATGACAAAGAAAAAATAGTAAAGGGTAGAAAAAGCCCCATATGAACTCAAATTTCTAATTTTACAAGTAAATTTATATTTATAGCTCGACTGGTATAGAACAGTGCGTTAGCCATTGCCATCACAACAGAGCAAGGACGTTGCCATAGCAACGCGTATCAGTCGAACAACTGTCCATATGGAGTTTGTATGTGTACCGCATCTTCACCCACCTCAACCGATCCCATCACGTCCCTCTTCGAGCTTGCCGACGCATTGCGCTATTTGCATGACACACTGGGCACAGCCCCCGCCGACGGGGGCGGGCACCCCGGCGCCGCCGTCATAGCTGGCATGCTCAGCGACCGCGCATCCTCCATTGCATCCACCCTGTGGGATGCTGAGGAAACCCCGCCGGCAGAGGAGAAATCCACCCAGCCCCGCGCCACCCCCAGCCGCAGCACCATGCTGCGCCCGAGGCCTGCAGCCGGAAAACGGCTGCCCACAAGTACGCACCGCACACGGTCCTCGCGACACTTCTGCGCCTAACCACCCCTTGACAGCTAGGCAATTTACGCCTAGCTGTCAATACATGAAAACACATATTTTCAGCAGACGCTATTGCACCTACAGATCATGGGAAGACGCTGAGGCCCTGTGGCTGTGCACCGTGGACACCCTCCCCTGCGGCGAAACGCGCCCTAAGCGCCGCCCCGCAGAACACTGCCCCCTGTTTCTGCCCAGCCCCTACCCGTGCCCGGACTGCCTCGACTGTTCGCCAACGCGCCCATACCAGCGCATGCGCCTCCGGCCCGGCCTGCCCGCATGGGCTGACGCGCTGGTATGCCGGGCCTGCGGCCGCCGCGCCTCGCGCATGGAGCATGCGGCGGACATGGGGAACGCCCTTGAGGGCATCCCCCTTCCCTCCATTATATACGGCACGTTCACCCTACAGAGCGCCTCACGATCCGCCCCGTCACAATATACACATTGATGCATGACGGTGCCCGCGCACCCGTGGTACGATGATGAGCCGGATTCCGCCTGTGCGGATGCACCCTTTTCATGGAGTATTGCCCCATGCGCATCATCCCAGCCATGTCCTCAGCGCGCCTTCTCGGGCTTTTGGCGTGTGTGGCGGCTGCGCTGTGTGCGGCGGGACTCTTCGCATGGAGCGTTGACCGCGACAAGGCGCACCGCTTTGCCTCCCACGCGGCGCTCCTCACCCTGACCACCCAGTTGGAGCACGTCACTTTCGAGGAAACCCTGCCGCAGGACCGCACTCGCGCCCTGCGCACGGAGCTGGAGCGCTTCATCGCCGAAGCGCCTCCCAAGGCGAAGGACGCACTGCAACAGATATCCACACTGCTCGCCCAAAGCGAAACGAATCCGGTGCTTCACCCGCTCCCCAGAGCTCGTTACCGCCGACTCATCAGCCAAGCACAAAGCGCCCTTGCCGCAGGCGCCCCAGAGCCCACGGCGCCACTTCGCCGCGCGGTTGTCCCCCTCTTTCTCGCCTCTGCAACACTCTTGGCCGTTGGGCTGGCGCTTTTTTCCCTGCTGCGGCCACCGGAGAACTCCCCCAACGCGCCCATGATGCCGGACAAGCCCGAATCCGCCCCAACAGAGAGCGACATGGAGCAACACCGGCGCACCACCATTGCCGAAACCACGGACAACCCATTCCTCTCCTCCCTGAAGCTGGGGACGAATAGAGTCATCACCGTCTTCACCACCAACGACGGCGGAGCCACATTCTTTTCCCCAGACGCCCCGGAAACCGCGCATCTACTGTGCGCATCGTCCAGCATGGACAGCGGCCCCTCCGGAGCAGCGCTCGACCTAGAGGCGCGCATCCGCGAGGTATGGGAAAACGGCCTGCCCCTCATGACGTCCTTCACCACGGATACCGGCGCCCACCCCGCGTACATTTTCCGCCTTAGCACCGGCGATGTGGGCGTTATCCACAGCGACAACGCCACCTGCCGCCTGCCCCTGTATGAAAAGATTTTCGAAAGCACGCTGGAGGGCATTGCCCTTATCAACCGCGACGGGACCATTGCCGCCGTCAATCCCGCGTTCACAAGCATTACCGGCTACTCCGCGCAGGAAATTCTGGGGCAACTGGTCACCAATTTCCGCTGCCGCCTGCACGACGACGCCTTCTACCGCGACCTGTTCAACAGCATCCGCATCCACGGCCGCTGGGCGGGTGAACTTTGGGCGCAGCGTAAGGACGGTGAGGAATTCGCCCAGCAAATGAGCATCACCGCCATCTCCAACGACAGCGGCGAAACCACCCACTACACCGCCGTGTTCCACGACATTACGGACATCAAGCACAAAGAAGCGCTCATCACCCACCAAGCCTATCACGACGCGCTCACAGGCCTGCCAAACCGCCAACTGCTGACGGACCGCATGCAGCTTGCCCTGTCCCGCGCCAAGCGCCACCGCCTGCTGCTGGCGGTCATCTTCATCGACCTTGATAACTTCAAAACCATTAACGATAGCCTTGGCCACTCCACGGGCGACTTGCTCCTGCAGGCTGTGGCGCGCCGCGTGAAAACCATCCTCCGCAACGAGGACACATTCTCGCGCCTTGGTGGCGACGAATTTGTCATCATGCAGGAAGATTTGCAGGACTCGCGGCAGGCCGTCCTTTTGGCCGCACGCGTCCTCAAGGAGCTGGAGACGCCCTTCCAAATTCAGGACCGGCGGCTGTTTATTACCTCCAGCATCGGCATTTCCTTCTTCCCCAACGATGGCGCCACGCCGGACACCCTCATCAAGAACGCGGACCTTGCCATGTACAAGGCCAAGGAACTGGGGCGCAACAACTCCTGTCTGTTTACACCGGAGATGAATACCCGCGTAATGCGGCGTCTATCGCTGGAGGGAAGCCTGCGCACCGCTCTTGAGCGCGACGAGTTTTTCGTGCTCTACCAACCCAAGCACGACACCATGTCCCTTGCCGTTACAGGCGCCGAAGCGCTTGTGCGGTGGAACAGAAACTCCGAAGGCATCGTCAGTCCGGGCGAATTTATTCCCCTCGCCGAGGAGACCGGCCTCATCGTCCCCCTTGGCGACTACGTGCTGGAAACCGCCTGCGCCTCGGCGCAGGCCATCGTCGAGGCGGGGCACGCCCCCTTCCAGTTATCCGTGAACCTCTCCCCCAAGCAATTCCAGCAGCATGGCATCGCGCAGAAGATAGACAGCATCCTTTCGCGTACGGGCTTCCCCGCCCATTGTCTGGAGCTGGAGATCACCGAATCCATGCTCATCAGCGACCTGGATACCGTCATCAAAAAACTGTCGGAAATTACGGAGATGGGCATCCGCCTCGCCATTGACGACTTTGGCACCGGGTATTCCTCCCTCAACTACCTGCGCCGCCTCCCCATCCAGTGCCTGAAAATCGACCAAAGCTTTGTCCGCGAGATTACCAAAGACTCCAGCGCCGCAGACCTTGTGGGCACCATGATTCTCCTCGCCCGCAACTTCAACAAGCGCATCATCGCCGAGGGCGTGGAAACCAAGGAACAGTACAACTTCCTCCTCGCCAACCGCTGTGATGAAATTCAGGGGTTCTACTTCAGCCATCCTCTGCGGCAACACGAACTTGCCACCTACTTCCTGCGCGATATTCCCCTGTAGCCCCGCCGTGGTTCACCTGCCCCCTCGCGCGGCGTCCAATCCACGCGCGGACCGGGCGTCCAGCCCCCCTCTCGCAAAGGAGAAACAAAAAAGCCCACGCACCACACGCAAGGGAGCGAGGCGCAGGGCAAAAGGCTGTTGAAGCCGCTCAGGCAATGCTCATGAAAAACGAAAGGGAAGACGGCAGGAAACACGGCGCACAGCACGCGGCGCCAAGGACCGCCCATGCGCTCGCGCACTCCAGACATGAGGGAACGAGGAGGCGTCTGCCGGACACATCAGCGTGCGTAAAGGCGGCGTCAGGCGCCTTAATGCGGCGCGTCACGCCTCAGGAAAATGCCATGCAAAAGTGAAAAGACGTGCCCCAGACGGAGCAGAAAAGACAGAGAAGTGCAGGACAGAGAAGGCAAGCCTTCCCGTCCATTGGGAGACGGCTTTGTACTCCCGCACTGTACGAGGAGGGATTTTGGGGGAGGCCCAAAAAGAAAAACCCCCTGAATTTCAGGGGGTTTTGTTCACTATGGCGGAGAGGGAGAGATTCGAACTCTCGATAGGGTTCCCCCTATACACCCTTAGCAGGGGTGCGCCTTCAGCCAGCTCGGCCACCTCTCCAAGTGTGCACGCGTTGCGCGCCTTGGGTGCTCCATGCGGAGCGATGCCAGCGCCATTGGCGTCGGCTGACGCTTCAAATAGGTGTTTCTCGGCCTGTTTGTCAACATCAAATTTGAAAAATCCTCGCTAGCGCCCCAGCATTATCCCACAAAGTCCCTCGGCCCCTGCGCGACGCCAAAACAGCACGGCTCCCCATGTTGCCCAGCACATGCCGCCGCAAAAACCACCGCGCCCCAGCATAATCGAGGAAGACGCCCCCAGCATGCCAGCAGAGCCAAGTCACGGCAAAACCCCTTGCGCAAAGATGCAAAGCCGCTACAATGCAGACTATCCTTCCACCCGGCGCACGGCGTCAACACAGCAGAAGGACGGAGGAGCGCATGCAATGCAGTGAATGTGGATACGACCTTGTCATAGGCCTGCGGCACAAGGGGGTGAAGCGCCTTTTGTCCCTGCTGCCCGTCCAGCCCTACACCTGCCTGCGGTGCGGCAAGCGCAACTGGGTCGCCGGTGACAGTGCCGCCCCGCTGACGCGGACGCTGGGCCTTGTCGTTCTGCTTGCCGGAATTGGCGCCGCCCTGTGGCACTCGGGCTACCTGCCCATCAGTGGCGAGGAGTTCACCGGCACAAACTCCGTACGGCGCAACGTTCAGCCCATGACGGCCACAAACGCCACCACAGTACGTATGACGCCCCCCGGCGCGGAGAGCGTGCACAGCGCATCGGTCAACGCGGCCAAGGAAAGCCGCCAAACCGGAGCCCCCGCGACACGCGTCGCCAAGGCCGCCCCAATAAGCGCCCCCATCCCCAGCCCGAACGCCGTACTCAAGGACTCGCGCCCCAAGGTCGCCCCCGGCACCGCCCCCGCCCGGCGCAGCGTCAGCCCTGCGCCGG
>NZ_JBUDSW010000107.1:0-11576 GCF_054921475.1 Desulfobaculum sp.
CGGTCACCGTCGCCCCCCCCCGCCACAGCCCCCACCCTGCCACACGCACAAAAAAACGCGCAGAGGGGTTTCCTCTGCGCGTTTGGTCTTGCGATAGCCCTGCCGCAACGGCGGCGGCAGGCAGACGGGCAGCCAGTTCCTCGCCCTCGTTGCTGGCTGCGGGCGACTGGCTGGGCGATGGACGCAAAAAAGGCTTACGTGAAACACGTAAGCCTTATTTTGTCCTTGGCGTCCCCAAGGGGATTTGAACCCCTGTTATCGGCGTGAGAGGCCGACGTCCTAGGCCAGCTAGACGATGGGGACGTGGTGGGCCGTACTGGGCTCGAACCAGTGACTCTCTGCTTAAAAGGCAGATACTCTACCGACTGAGTTAACGGCCCGCTGAGGGAGCAGTTTGTATGCCCTCTGCCCTTCCCTGTCAAGCACATTTTCCGCACTTTTTTATTTTGGCCGAAACCAGCATGGCGTGCGCAAAAAGGCTGGGCGGGAAGAAATGTATTTTACGCTTTCGGTCGGATGACTTCAAGTCCGCCCATGTAGGGGCGCAGGGCTTCAGGAATGACCACGGAGCCGTCGGCCTGCTGGTAGTTCTCCAGCACGGCGACGAGGGTGCGGCCTACGGCGAGTCCAGAGCCGTTGAGGGTGTGCACGTACTCGCTCTTCTTCTCGCCTTTACGGCGGAAGCGCATGTTCATGCGGCGCGCCTGAAAGTCCTCGCAGTTGGAGCAGGAGGAAATTTCGCGGTACTTGTCCTGCCCGGGCAGCCACACTTCCAGATCGTAGGTTTTGGTGGCGGAGAAGCCGATATCGCCGGTGCACAGGGCCACAACGCGGTAGTGCAGGTTGAGCTTGCGCAGGATGGTCTCGGCGTGCATGCGCATTTCCTCAAGGGCGTCGTAGGAGTCCTCGGGCTTTTCGATGCGCACCATTTCGACCTTGTGGAACTGGTGCTGACGGATGAGGCCCTTGGTGTCCTTGCCGTAGGACCCGGCTTCGCTGCGGAAGCAGGGGGTGAAGGCGGTGAAGCGCTGGGGCACCTCGTCTTCGGTGAGGAGTTCACCGGCGTAGAGGTTGGTCAGCGGCACTTCGGCGGTGGGAATCATGAAGTAATCCCAGCCTTCGAGCTTGAAGAGGTCCTCTTCGAACTTGGGCAGCTGGCCGGTGCCGGTCATGGTCTCGCGGTTGACCATGTAGGGGGTGATGCATTCCTCGTAGCCGTGCTCGTCGGTCTGCACGTCCAGCATAAACTGGGCGATGGCGCGCTCAAGACGGGCGGCCCAGCCGCGGTAGACGGCAAAGCGGCTGCCGGTGAGGCGTGCGGCGCGGTCGAAATCAAGGCCGCCAAGCTCCACGCCGAGTTCCCAATGCTCTTTGGGGGCGAAGTCCAGCTGGGGTTTCTCGCCCCAGATGGCAACCTGCGGGTTGTCGTCTTCGCCTGCGCCTTCGGGGGTGGACTCGTGGGGGATGTTGGGCACGGCCATGAGCCATGCGTTTACGTCGTCGTCCACGCCCTTGAGTTCGCCGTCCAGTTCCTTGATGCGGTCGTTGACCTCGCCCATACGGGCGACCAAGTCGTCGGCGTCTTCGCCCTTTCGCTTGCGCTGGCCGACTTCCTTGGAGGTGGCGTTGCGCTCGGCCTTGAGGCGTTCCACCTCGGCCAGCAGTTCGCGGCGGCGTTCGTCAAGGGCGAGGAATGCATCCACGTCCACCTTGGCCCTGCGCTTGTCGAGGGCGTCCTTCACCACATCCAGATTCTTTCGGATGAACTTGATATCGAGCATATGTGCCTCCGGCACCGGGGAAAGGGGAGCCTCCGTCGTGCGGACTGGGGCTTTCCTTTCCCCGGAACCCTTCCGTTTCGCGGTAGAAAATTCGTGTGTCATTGTGGACGCGTCCACAGCGCCCGGTCAAGCCGCAACATATACCGATTCCGCGCGCGTCCTGCAAGCCACGCGGCGCGCGGGGGATGTGCAGACAAAAAAGGGGCGCTCCGCTTGTCGTGCGGGGCGCCCCAAACCTCTCTACGATAGGTCCGGTTCTAGCGGCAGATGGTCTGCTCGCGGCCGGGGCCTACGGAAATGATGGACACGGGGGTGCCAAGCACTTCCTCAACGCGGCGAACGTAGTTCTGCGCGTTTTCAGGCAGGTCGTCCCACGTGCGGGCGGAGCTGATGTCCTCGGTCCAGCCGGGGAGCTCTTCGTACACGGGGGTGACGTCGGCGAGGCCGTTCTCTTCCTGCGGGGGGTAGAGAATCTGCTCGCCCTTGTAGGTGTAAGCGGTGCAGAGCTTGATGGTCTGCAGGCCGCCCAGCACGTCCAGCTTGGTCATGGCGATGCCGGTGGGGCCATTGAGGCGCACGGACTCGCGCAGGACCACAAGGTCCAGCCAGCCACAGCGGCGGGTACGGCCGGTGGTGGCACCAAACTCAGCGCCGGTCTGCTGCAGGTGCGTGCCGTCGGCGTCGTCCAGCTCGGTGGGGAAGGGTCCTGCACCAACGCGGGTGGTGTAGGCCTTGACCACGGCCTGGATGCGGTCCAGACGGTTCGGTGCACAACCGCTGCCTGCGGCGGCGTTGCCGGAAACGGTATTGGACGAGGTGACGAAGGGATAGGTCCCGTGGTCGATGTCCAGATGCGTTCCCTGCGCGCCTTCAAACAGCACGCCCTTTCCGGCGTCCATGGCATCGCCAATACGGCCGGCCACGTCGCCAACGTAGGCCTGCATGCGCTCGGCCACGGGCTTCATCTCATTGAACACGTCCTCGACCTTGAGCGGGTCCATGCCGTACAGGGCCGTGAACAGGGCGTTCTTCTCCACAAGGGCGCGCTCGATCTTGGCCTTAAAGAGCTCCATGTCGGCGAAATCGCTGGCGCGAATGCCGATGCGGGCCATCTTGTCCTCGTAGCAAGGACCGATGCCACGACCGGTGGTGCCGATCTTGTGCTCGTCGCTCTTTTGCGTTTCACGCGCTCCGTCGAGGAGTTTATGATAAGGCATGATGACCTGGGTTTTTTTGCTGACCAGCAAACGACCCGGGGCAACGTTGATGCCCTTGGCTGCGAGTTTGTCGACTTCCTCAAGGAACACAACGGGGTCGAGGACCACGCCGTTACCAATGAGACAAGCCTTTTCCTGATGGAGGATGCCGGAGGGGATGAGATGGAGGATGTGCTGCTCTCCATCAACCACAAGGGTGTGTCCGGCGTTGTTTCCGCCCTGAAAACGCACAATTATGTCTGCGTCTTCTGTAAGCAGGTCGACGATTTTTCCCTTCCCCTCGTCTCCCCACTGGGCGCCCATTACAACAACATTTGACATTTCTCTCTCCTTCTGTAAGAAGCGCTGCTTTCCGCGCGCTTTTTTGCCGCGACACACGGCAAAATGCATTCCTACCTAAAAAACGCTGTCGATAAAGTCAATATTACAATCTGATATCCCTTGGTAGGCTTTTTGCTAGTTCATCCGTGAGGATGGAGGCCTATGAAACGACATGCGAAAATATTTGCACGCCCCGGATTGTGGGTGGCTGTGGCCATCACGTCCATCGTGCTCGTCCAGTTGGCGCTAACATTCAGTTGGCGCGGCACTGACGCACCCCCGAAACTCCGGGTTGCCGCCCCGGCCCTTAAATGGGTCGAAGGCGGGCTCTCCCCTTATGGCCCAGGGTTCGAGCAGGAGCTGCTCGACTCCTTCTGCCGCCAAAACGGCATGCAGTGGGTCTGGAAAAAAACCAACTCCTGGGACGACGCGTGGGAGATGGTCCGCAACGGCGAAGCCGACGTGGTGCTGGGGCTTGGCTCCAACCCGCCGGACAGCCTTGACGTACCCATCGCCGCCGGCCCGGCCTACGCGCAATTTGCCCCCATGCTCATCCGCGCCAAGGGCGCGCCGGACCCTGCCGAAACCTGCGGCTCGGTTCTGGTGGCGTGCGCCCCCGCACTGGTTGCGGCCTCCGCCGCCGCGCATTCCACGCAGGACGGCTGCGCGCCAACGCCCGTTGCCCCGCCGGATACGGCCCTGCAGCCTGTGCTGGATTCGCTGGACAACGGCGGCCCCTCGGCCGCGCTGGTGGACAGCGGACGCTTCCGGCTTTTGCAACCGTTCTACCATACCATACAAAGCACAAAGAAACTGCCCGGTTCCATTGAATACCGGTGGTTCTGGAGCGAGCGTTCGCCCGAGCTGGCCCGCGCCCTTGCGGACTTTTGGACCCGCACGATGGATAGCGGCGCCTACCGCGCGCTGTATGAAAAATATTTCGGCTTTCTGCCCGAAAAAACGGATTATTACGAACTGTATCACCTTCTGAAGACGCTGCGCAACAAACTGCCGCGCTACGAGGATGAAATCCTTGCGGCAGCGCGGGAGAACGGCATTGACCCGCTTCTTCTTGTGGCAGTGATCTATCAGGAATCGCGCTTTGATCCCCACGCCCGCAGCAAGACGGGCGTGCGCGGACTGCTGCAGATTACGCGCACCACGGCCCGCGAACTGGGCGTGAACCGCAACGACCCGTTCGAGAGCATTAAGGGCGGCGCGCGCTACCTCAAGCAGCTGTACCGCGGCTTCGATGACATGGACCTTTCGTTCTTTGACCGCTGGTTCTTCACGCTGGCTGCCTACAACCGTGGGCGTGGCCACGTAAGCGACGCCATACGCCTGTCCCACGCTCTTGGCGGAACAGGCTCGTCATGGCGGGAACTCAAGGCTGTATTCCCCAAGCTGTCATACGAAAAGTATTACAGAAATGCGAAGTATGGATATACGCGAGGATACGAGGTGGTGCACTATGTGGAAAAGATCCGCTACTACTACTATGTCCTACACGGACTCGTCGTCCTTTCGCGGCCGGAAGCGCAGCAGCTTGCCGCGTTTACCGCCAGTTCCTCCGTCCTTTAGGAAGGGGTTACTCATGCTTTGCGCCGGGGGCACGGGTTCGTCGCCGGGAGTTGCCCGCTCCTTCCAGTGGTAGTTGAAGAGCTGGTTCTTCCAGCACACGGTCTGGATGAGGCCAAGGATGATGACGGCCTCTTCCCAGCGTTTTGTGGGTTCGTACTGCTGAACGATTTCTGCGTACTTCTCCCAAAGGTTGGCAAGGGAATCCTGATCATAGGCCATAAGCTTCTGGGCCAGCTTCGAAAGCGCCTTCTCCACGTCTATCTCCAAGTCTGCGTTGTCTTCTGATTGTGTGCGCCCCGTGGGGACTTTGGCAAATTGCCCCACGAGCGGCGGTATGGTAACAGCACTTCTTCACCACGTAAATCCGAGGAGACCCGGCCATGAGCGACCTGAAAAAGATGTACCGCACCCTCACGCAGGACCCATTTCCCAGTGAAATGAGCCTGCGCATCGGCGATCAGGAACTGCGCTTCACCAAGCGCACCTGGACGCTGGACGGCGAGGAAAAAGGCCTGCGGTACGGCGAAAATCCCGACCAGCCCGCAGCCCTGTTCGAACTGACAGGCGGCGGACTGGAACTGGACGGCGTTTCCTTCCGCGCAGCGGGCGAGGGCCTTGTCTCCGCCCTGACCGAGGAGCACATGCTCCAGGCTGGCAAGCATCCCGGCAAGATTAATCTGACGGACGTGGATAACGGCATCAATATTTTGCAGTACCTCACTGCCAAGCCCGCCGCCGTCATCCTCAAGCACAACAATCCCAGCGGCGCAGCATGGACCGAGGACGGCATCGCCGCCGCCGTGGAGCGCGCCTTCCACGCGGACCGCATCGCCGCCTTTGGCGGCGCAGTTATCGTGAACCGCCCCATCGACGATAAAACCGCCGAGCTGATCAACTCCTCGTACTTTGAAGTGGTGGCCGCTCCGGCCTTTGAGGGCAACAGCCTTGCCACCCTCAAAAAGCGCAAGAACCTGCGCATCCTGCAGATTCCCGGCCTTGCCGAGCTGGAAAAGCTGGTCGGCGTGCCCTTCCTTGACCTGAAGAGCCTGTCCGACGGCGGCGTGGTGGCCCAGCTGTCCTTCCGCAACCGCATCCTCAGCGCGGAGGACTTCATCCCCGCCGAAGCAGAAAAGGACGGCAACACCTTCATCGCCCGCCAGCCCGACGCCCGCGAGGCCGACGACCTGCTGTTTGCCTGGGCCGTGGAGGCCGGCGTAACGTCCAACTCCGTCATCTTTGTGAAGGACGGCGTGACCACCGCCATCGGCACCGGTGAACAGGACCGTGTGGGCTGCGTGGAGCTGACCATCCACAAGGCCTACACCAAGTACGCGGACCTGCTGGCCTCTGACGAGGAAGGCTGCTCCCTGTACGAGCTGAAGCTGAAGGCCAAGACCGACGACTCCGCCGCGGCCAAGCTGGCGGACATCGAAGCCCGCACCCGCGAGGCCAAGGGCGGCCTTGCCGGTTCCGTGCTGGTTTCCGACGGGTTCTTCCCCTTCCGTGACGGCGTAGACGTGGCCCTTGAGCAGGGCATCACCGCCATTGCCCAGCCCGGCGGCTCCATCCGCGACTGGGAAGTCATCACCGCCGTGAACGAGGCTTCGCCGCAGGTTGCCATGGTCTTTACGGGCCAGCGCTCCTTTAAGCACTAGACTGATACCCGCGGCGGCGGTCCCCGCCGCCGCGTTCCTCTCACCTTCCGGGCCCTCCGCCCGGAGCGCGACGCTTCCGCCCCACTCCCCGGGCGGGCCGACTGGTACGAATCCGGATCGGGAAAGAAGGCCGCCCGGCACCACCGCGCGGCCGTAAAGGCAAAAAGGACTTATGAGCTCACCCATCGTACGACACCCCGCATCCGGGTGCATTGTCGAATTCATGCACGGCAACCGGCCCAATCTGGCCTGGGTTCTGGAAGACCAGTCCGGCCGCTACCGTGTGTTGACCATCACCAGCAGGGAGATGAAGCTCCCTGGCGCACGCCTGTTGCCGTGGACCGGCCCCGCAGAAAACAGCGGGCTGAACCGCGAGGAAATCATGGAGCGCCTGCGCCACCATCAGGAGCGCCGCGACGCCCTCGCCAAGGAAATCGACCCCAAGGAAATTTGGGACCTGAGTCAGGGCGAGCTGGACCGCGCCACCACGGAGTGGTTTGCCGGGCTTATATGGGACGAGCCGGACATTGATCAGGTGGCCGCCATGGGCCATGTGCTGCTGGACTATAAGACCCACTTCAAGTTCAATCCCCCGGACTTTGAAATCTACTCCGCCGAAACCGTGGAGAAGCGCCTTGTGGAGCAGGCGGCCAAGGAAGAACGCGAACGCGTTGTCGCCGCTGGCCAGAGCTTCTTCCACGCGCTGTGGAACGCCCGCACCAAGGGGCAGATGCCCCCCAAGAATCCGGACGAGGAAATGACGGCCAAACTGCGCGACGTGCTCTACGCCGCCATGGCCGACACCTCCGGCACCACGGAACTGACCATCTGGAACGCCGTGCGCAAAGGCCTGCCCGACGACCCGAACCTGCCCATGTATCTGGGCCAGAGCTGGGGCATCATCCCCGAACATTTCAACGTGCAGCTGCTGCAGGAAGGCTACGACTGGGGCGATGAGTGGTCCCTTGAGCACTCCGCCGAGCTTCGCCTGCGCGAAAACCAACTGCGCGAAATGGCACGCGAGCCCGAAGAGTTTCCCTTCGTCAGCATCGACTCCGCCACCACCCGCGACATTGACGACGCCTTCCATGTCCGCCGCCTTGAGGACGGCACCCTGCGCCTGCAAATTGCGCTGGCCTGCCCGTCGCTGACATGGGAGTTCGACTCCGAACTCGACCGCGCCGTGCGCGACCGCGCCAGCAGCCTGTACCTGCCCGAGGGCACGTGCCACATGCTGCCGGAGTCCTACGGCCTTGGCCTGTACAGCCTGCAGGAAGGCGAAGCCCGCCCCGCGCTGGTGCTGGACTGCCTGCTCACGCCGCAGGCCGAACTGGTCCGTGCCACGCCGCGCGTCACATGGGTACGCCTTGCCGCCAACAGCACCTACGAGGCCGTGGAAGCCGCCCTTGAGGACGGTACCGCCGACGAGAACCTCACCATCGGTGCGGAACTTGGCCGCCTGCTGCGCGACAGGCGCATTGCCAACGGCGCGGTGATTGTGGACCGCCCGGACCCCAGCATCACGCTGGAGGGCGAAGGCAAGGACACCATCGTCCACATGACGCGCCGCGCCGACACCCCGCAGGCCCAGCTGATGGTCAGCGAATTCATGATTCTGGCCAACTCCACGCTGGGCGGCTGGGCGCAGGAAAAGAATATTCCGCTGCTGTACCGCACGCAGGACATCACCCTGCCCGGCGACGCCGCCGGCGTGTGGTCCACGCCCGAGGACTCCTACCGCGTGGTGCGCCTTATGGCCCCCACGTGCCTGGAGATGTCCCCCAAGCGCCACGCCACGCTGGCGGTGACGGCCTACAGCCCCATCACCTCGCCCCTGCGCCGCTATCCGGACCTCCTCAACATGGCGCAAATCATCCACTACCTGCAAAATGGCGAGCCGCATCTGGACGCCGACCGCCTTGGCCGGATGATTCCGCTCATCAACGCCCGCAACGAGGCCGTGGGCCGCATCCAGCGCTACCGCCCCCGGTACTGGAAGCTGGTCTACTTTAGCCAGCACAAGCACGACTACTTCTCCGCCATAGCCGTGGACGATGGGCAACTGGTCACCGTAGCCCTGCCGGAAGAACAGCTCTACCTGCGCGCGCCGCAGAAGCTGTTTGGCGACAAAATCTACCCCGGCCAGCGCTTTCAGGTGCGCCTGAACAAAATCAACCCGCGCCTGAATGAAATCCGCATCGTTGAGGCGCTGGAAGAGTAGCCCCAGCCCCCCGAATCGAAGACCAAAACGGCCCGCACCACCACTGGTGGCGCGGGCCGTTTTTTGTGCGGCAGGCGGTGAGCGGCTCCGGGCTAGAAGTACCACCCCACCCACGCGCTGACCCGGCGCGCGGGCTTCACGTCCACGTCCATTCCCGGCGGCGTTCCCGGCAGAGGGTAGCCGCCAAACTCCGTGCCCGCATCCCCAAAGGGCAGGCTGGCGTGGACCGTCAGGTCCATATTGTCGGCAAGGTCGATGCTCACGCCCGGCAGCGCCGTGCCCGACCCATCATCAAGATTCATCATGCCCGTGGCAAACACATGCACAAGGGGATGCACTTCGCAGTCCACATGCGCTCCGGCGTAGGCGGGCCCCAGGGTATACATTTCCCCGCGGGCGATGCGCCGCGCCACGGCCGGGTCCGTGTACTGGTCCGAAAAATCATTGCGGGAGAGGCCATTGGCGTGCAGTTCCACATAGCCGTACCAATTCCTGCCCCCCGCCACCCATGAGCGGTCCACATTGGCGGTTACCGAGGCATAGCCGCTGCGCCCGCGGCTGGCCGTATGCAGGGCCGTCCATGTTCCATCCACGCGCCACGCCGCGTCCCCGGCATAGCCCACAAGCCCAAGGCCCGCCACAGTATCCCTATAATGCCGGGCGGCCATAAGCTCCACCTCCGTGGAGCCAAAGGCCATGCCCACCTTGCCGCCGACCGACGCCTGCTCAAAATCCACATCCCGCGTGGCCGCATCCCGGCGCGGGACGTACATCACCTGCACATCCGCCCGCCCCGCCGGAACGCGCACAAAGACCATATCCTTCCCGGTCTTGTAATCGCGCTCGATATCCGTCGGCGCAAAGGGGCTGATGAGGTCCATGGGATTAAACAAAAACCCATGCCCCCACGTCACGGCCTGCCGCCCCACACGCACCTCGCCCCACGGCGGGGTGTAGGCGGCGTAGAACCTGTCGATGCGGTGGGTCACCACGTCCCCATCGTCGTCGGTGGCAACGTGGGACAGGTCCAAAAAGGAGGTGGAATCGTCCACAGGCGGCGTGAGGGTGACGCCCGGGAGCATGGAATACCGGTCCGCAATGCGCTGGGCATCGCGCCGGGACTCGCTGTGCCCGGCGATGACCTCGTAGTGGATTTCAGTATACAGGCGCGGACCGATAAAGGCCCGGTGCTTCAGGCGCGCCTCCACGCTGGCGTCGGTGTTGGGGGACAGGCCAACGCTTTGGCTGAGGGTATCGTCACGGGGAAAGCTGGTGGCAACGCGGGTCTTGAGGTGCCCGCCCATCTCCTGCTCCACCTTCGGCGCCTCGGCCCACACCGGGGAAAGCAGAGCAAGCCACACCAGCGCAGTGCACAGCGCATAGCGCATAACTACGTCGCCCCGCCCGCTTCGCCGTCCACACGGCCATCCTTAATGCGGATGATGCGCTGGGCGTAGTCCATGACCATCCTGTCATGGGTGGAAAAGATAAACGTCACCCCGCGCTGGCGGTTCATCTCGCACATCATTTCAAGCAGGCCGCGTCCGGTGTCGGAATCAAGGTTGGCGGTGGGTTCATCGGCAAGGACGATGGACGGACCGGACACCACAGCACGCGCAACGGCAACCCGCTGCTGCTGTCCGCCGGACAGCTCCGCCGGGCGGCGCTCATACAGCCCGGACAGGCCAACATCATCAAGGATGGCGCGCGAGCGCTGGCGGCGCTCCCGCGCGCCGACGCCCTGCATCAGCATGACGTATTCCACGTTCTCCTGCGCGCTGAGGACGGGGATGAGATTATAGGCCTGAAAGATAAACCCGATGGTGTTCAGGCGAAGCTCCGCAAGGGCGGACTGGCTCATGTCCGACAGCACCCGCCCGCCAACGGAGACTGTGCCGGAGTCCGGCGCATCCAGCCCGCCGATAAGGTTCAAGAGCGTGGTCTTGCCCGACCCCGACGGCCCCGCAAGAGCGACAAAGCCCCCCCGGTCTATGGTGACGGAGACGCCGCGCAGAGCATGCACGGGCACACTGCCCTGCGTGTAGGTCTTGGTCACATCCTCGCACACCACCATTGCCATGCGGCACTCCTTGTCCGTTCCGGGACCGGTCTCAGGTATGCGCCAGCGCTTCCACCGGAGTGATGCGCGCGGCGCGCTGGGCCGGGTAGAGGCTCACCACCAGCCCAAGGCCCAGCACCACGGCGTTGGCGATAATGATGTCACGCACAGCCACCTGCGGATGCACAATGCGCGGCACGCCAAAAAACTCCGCCCCATCGGCGAAGAAGGACAAATTCAGCCCGCTGTCCGGCACAAGGGCAAGGCACCCAAACCCCAGCGCGTTCCCAAGGGCCATGCCCACCAGCAGCAGCATGGTCGCCTCGGTCAGCACGCCGCGCAGTATCCACGCGGGCTTAAAGCCAAGGGACTTGAGCAGGCCAAACTCGCGGATGCGCTCCAGCACGGCCATAAGGATGGTGTTCACGATGCCAAACCCCATGGCCGTAAACACCACCAGATACCACAGGTACAAAAACTGCTCGAAGATTTCGAGGTAGGCCCGCAGCATGGGCACCACATTCTCCCACGTCAGCACCTGCGCCCCTTGCGGCAGGGCGCGGCGCACCGCTCCCGCGGCCTTTTGGGCCATGGCGCGCCGGGGCAGAACCACGGATACGCCCGTTACGGCCTCGCCAATGTCCAGCATGGCCTGCGCCGCAGACAGGGTGACGAACACATAGCGCGTTTCCGTGGCTTCGAGCTCCGCGCGGTACGTGCCCCGGATGCGAAACGCCCGCG
>NZ_JBUDSW010000108.1:0-11492 GCF_054921475.1 Desulfobaculum sp.
AGCGCCGGACTGCGGCGGAGAGGAGAGGGGATATGGGCAAGATTCGCGTCATGGTTGTTGATGATTCTGCCGTGGTCCGCAATACACTGACGGATATATTGATGTCCGACCCCGGTATTGATGTCATTGCTACGGCGGCGGACCCTTTTGCCGCCGCCAAAAAGATGCAGGAAGTCGCGCCGGACGTCATTACGCTGGATATTGAAATGCCGCGCATGGACGGGCTGACCTTTCTGCGCAAAATTATGAGCCAGCACCCCATCCCGGTGGTGATTTGCTCCTCGCTGGCAACGCAGGGGTCGGACACCGTGCTGAAGTGCTTGGAGTATGGCGCGGTGGAAATCATCCAGAAGCCGCGCGTCGGCACGCGGCAGTTCCTTGAGGAATCGCGCATCCGCATCACGGACGCCGTGCGCGCCGCCGCCCGTGCAAAGCTCAAAAAGGTGTCGGCGGAGCCGGTGGCCGTTCAGCCCAAGCTCTCCGCGGATGCGGTCATCCCCGCCGCGCCGCGCCGCAAGAGTAGCGCCATGCCCGCCACCACGGACAAAATCATCGCCGTTGGCGCGTCCACGGGCGGTACCGAAGCGCTGAAGGTCTTTTTGGAGGCACTGCCGCCGGATACGCCGGGTGTGGTCATTGTCCAGCACATGCCGGAAAAGTTCACCGCGGCTTTTGCCCAGCGCCTGAACGGCCTGTGCCGCATCACCGTGCGCGAGGCGCAAAATAACGATACTGTCTTGCGCGGGCAGGCGCTGATAGCTCCGGGCAACCGCCACATGCTGCTCAAGCGCAGTGGCGCGCGGTATTATGTGGAACTGCGCGACGGCCCGTTGGTGTCGCGCCACCGTCCGTCCGTGGACGTGCTGTTCCGCTCGGCGGCGCGCTATGGCGGGGCCAATGTCGTTGGCGTTATCATGACGGGCATGGGTGACGACGGCGCCAAGGGGATGAAGGAAATGAAGGAATCCGGTGCGTTCAACATTGCGCAGGATGAGGCCAGCTGTGTGGTCTTTGGCATGCCGCAGGAGGCCATCAAGGTCGGGGCTGTGGACTCTGTCATCAGCCTCACCAAGCTGGCGCAGGAGGCCTACCGCCGCGCCAAGTAGCGGCCGGGGCGGTGACGGGCGCGCACGCGAAAGCGGGGGCCATGGCCCCCGCGTTTATTTTTTGGCGCCGTTGTTGTGGCGGTAGACGAGGACGTCCACCTCTTCGCGCACCACGAGGCCTTCATGTACCAAGCCGTCCAGCGTGGGCAGAAAGGTTTCAATGCGCTCGGGTTTGGCCACGATGATGGTGACGATGGGCAGGTCCTCGGACAGGCGCAGAATTTTGGAGGTATGCACGCGGCTGTTGGCGCCAAAGCCCATTATGGCGCGCAGGGTGGTGGCCCCGGCCAGCCCTTGCTTGCGGGCTTCCTCAACGATGACTTCATGAAGCGGGCGTCCGCCATGCTTGTCGCTTTCGCCTGTGTAGATGCTGAGTCGTACTGCGGTGTCTGGCAGATGCATAGAGCGTATCCTTGCGTGATGGGTGTGGGGGCTAGGGGACAAGGCGCGCCAGCGCCAAGCCTGTGAACATGAGCGCAAGGCCCACGGCGTTTTGGCCCGCAATGTTGAGGGCGGCGCTCAGCCACTGGCCGTCGCGCAGGAGGGTGGCGCTCTCGAACATAAAGGTGGAGAAGGTGGTAAACGCGCCCATAAAGCCCGTCAGCACCGCCACCCGCGCCGTGGGGCCAAGTACGCCGCGCTGGTCCAGTATGCCCCAAATCAGGCCGAAAAGCAGGCTGCCTATCATGTTCACCACAAAGGTGCCCGCGGGAAAGCTGCCCCCCGCTACACGGTGGACCAGCCCGCCAAGGCCGTAGCGCGACAGCGCGCCGCATCCGCCCGCAACGGCCAGCCATATGAATTTTTCCAAGTGAATCTCCTTGGTTGGCGTCCTTGTTGTTTGCGCCCGGAAAGGCTACTCATGCAGAAAAACGGACGGGATGCGTCCGACACGGGGAGTGTATGCCACTGGAAATTGAAATCAAGTATCTTGATGTGGACCTTGATGCCCTGCGCCAGCGCCTTGCCGCTGCCGGGGCGCATCGCCACGCCAGACGCTTTGAGGAAAACATGGTCCTTGACGACCCCTCGCGGAGCCTGCGGGGGCGGGACGTCCTCCTTCGCCTGCGCCGCGACGGGGACAGCCTCGTCACCCTCAAAACCCCCGCGCCGGGCGAGGACGGCCTCAAGGTTCGCCACGAGCATGAAACCACCGTTGGCGACGTGGACACCGCGTTGACCGTGTTTCAGGCTCTTGGGTACGATGTGGCCTTTTGCTACGAAAAGCTGCGCGAAACGTGGGACTGCGAGGGGTGCCACGTGTGTCTGGACCTGCTCCCGTTTGGCTCCTTTGTGGAGCTGGAGGGGGACCCGGACGCCATTCGCCGCGCCGAGGCGGCCCTTGGCCTTGATGCATACACGTCCTCGGATGAAAATTACCATCAGCTGAACATGCGCTACCGCGCCGCGGCGGGCCTGCCGCAAAGCGATGGGTTCGTCTTTTCAGCGGAAGAGCGCGCCCGGCTTCGCCACATGGCCGATGCCTAGGCCGATGGACAGAAACAAATCTGGTCTTATTGTATGGAATGAGCGGGGCCGCCTCTTTACGGGGCAGAGCAATTTGCGTAAGTTTTAGATAATGGGCAGAGCCTATTTCCCCGCATGACGCGCCCTCTCGGGGATTAACGCGTCAGATGGGCTTCCCGGAGATGTCAAGGGAGATAACGGTGGCCGATTCGTTTTCGCAGCCTGGAATGAGTCCAGACCAGATGGTCGAAGACGATGTGCGCGAGCCGCGCAAGTTCAAAGTGCTGCTTCACAATGACGACTACACCACCATGGATTTTGTGGTGTATGTTCTGGTCAGGGTGTTCCGAAAGACAGAGGCTCAGGCGACCGAAATCATGCTGAATATCCACAACCACGGCATGGGCGTGTGCGGCGTGTATACCGCGGAAGTGGCAGAGACAAAGGTTGTCCGCGTGCGGCATATGGCGCAGGAAGCGGGCTTTCCGTTAAAATGCACCATGGAAGAGGTCTAGATGCTCAGCAAACGACTTGAGAACGTCCTCAGTGCGGCCGTGAAGGAAGTTAAACGTCGTAGCCATGAGTACTTGACCCTCGAGCACCTGCTTTATGCGGTTCTGCTTGAGGAAACGGGGAGAGATATTCTTGTCAATTGCGGTGTGAATGTCATTCGTTTGAAGCACCAGCTGGAGCGGTTCTTCATCGACCACATGGAAATCCTGCCCGAGGACCACGAGGGCGAGGTGGTACAGACCCTTGGGGTGCAGCGCGTGTTGCAGCGGGCCATTCTTCACATCCAGAATGCTGGAAAGGAGAAGGTGGACGTTGGCGACGTGCTGGCCGCCCTGTTTGAGGAGGACGACTCCTACGCGGTGTACTTCCTGCGCTCGCACGGTGTGACGCGGCTGGATATTCTGGAGTACATTTCCCACGGTCTTGGCAGTGCCAACCCGTGGGGCGGGGCGCCGCCGGACGACCAGCCGTCGCCGGGCAAGCCCTACAGTGCTCCGCCCGATGACATGCGCAAGGAAAATGGCAGCATGCTGGAACAGTTTACGGTGGACCTCGTGGAAAAGGCGCGCGCCGGGGACATTGACCCCCTTATCGGCCGCGACGGCGAGATTGAACGCACCGTGCAGATTCTGGCGCGCCGCCGCAAGAATAACCCGCTGTTTGTGGGTGACCCCGGCGTCGGCAAAACCGCCCTTGCTGAGGGCCTTGCCCTGCGCATTGTGGATGGCGAGGTGCCCGAGGCGTTTGCGGACGTGCGCATCTTTGCCCTCGACATGGGGGCCATGCTTGCCGGAACCAAGTACCGCGGCGACTTTGAAGCCCGCATGAAGGGCGTGCTGGCGGAACTCGATCAGATTCCCGGCGCTATCCTCTTTGCGGACGAAATCCACACCATCGTGGGCGCGGGAGCCACCAGCGGCGGCACCATGGATGCCTCCAACATCCTCAAGCCCGTGCTGGCCTCGGGCAAGCTGCGCTGTATTGGCTCCACCACCTACGAGGAATTCAAAAACCATTTCGAAAAGGACCGCGCCCTGTCGCGCCGGTTCCAGAAAATTGACGTGGGCGAACCCACCGTGGACGAAACCGTGGACATCCTCAAGGGCCTGAAGCCCCACTATGAGGAGCACCACAACGTCCACTATACGCAGGGCGCGCTGCGCGCGGCGGCGGAGCTTTCCAGCCGCCACATCAACGACCGCTTCCTGCCGGACAAGGCCATTGACGTCATTGACGAAGCAGGGGCGCGGTACCGCCTGCGCAAACGCCTGCGCAAGGGCAACCCCATCCGGCCCAATGACATTGAAGAGGTCATCGCCCGTATGGCGCGCATTCCGGCGGAGCGCATCTCCACCAGCGACCGCGCGCGTTTGCAGCACCTTGAGGAGGAACTGAGGGGCCGCGTGTTTGGGCAGGATCCTGCCATTGAACTGGTGTCCAGCGCCATCAAGCGCTCCCGTGCGGGCATGTCCCAGCCCGGCAAGCCCACGGGCAGCTTCCTGTTCGTTGGTCCCACCGGTGTTGGCAAAACCGAACTGGCGCGCCAGCTCTCCCAGTGCCTGAATGTGAACTTCCTGCGCTTTGATATGTCGGAGTACATGGAAAAGCACGCCGTGGCGCGGCTTATTGGTGCGCCTCCCGGCTATGTGGGCTTTGATCAGGGCGGCCTGCTCACGGACGCCATCCGCAAGCATCCCTACACGGTGCTGCTCATGGACGAAATCGAAAAGGCCCACCCCGATGTGTTCAACATTCTGCTGCAGGTGATGGACTACGCCACGCTCACCGACAACACCGGACGCAAGGCGGACTTCTCCCACGTTGTTCTGCTGATGACCTCCAACGTCGGCGCGTGGGAGGCCGCAGGTTCACCCATCGGCTTTGGCGATGCGCAGGGCGTGGACCGCTCCGACAAGTGCATGCAGGCCGTGGAAAAGGTGTTCTCGCCCGAGTTCCGCAACAGGCTGGACGGCGTGGTGCCGTTCCACTCCCTGACCACGGACATCATGGAACGCATTGTGGACAAGTTCGTTGGCGAGCTGAACGACAGGCTGGCCGAACGCCGCGTGAAGGTGACCCTCACGGACGCCGCACGGGCATGGCTGGCCAAGAATGGCTACGACGACACCTACGGCGCGCGCCCCATGGGCCGCCTCATCAAGAACGAGATTGAAGACAAGCTGGCGGATGCCGTGCTCTTTGGCGAATTGGCAAGCGGCGGCGAGGCCGTTGTTGATGCCCCGGCCAAGGGCAAGAAGGGCAAAAAGAAGGCCGAGAAGCAGGGCAATCTGGTTTTCAGTTTCCGTTAGCTTTTGCCGCTGTTTGGATGAATGTGGCGCGGGCGGGGACGTCCGCGCCTTTTTCTGTCCGAGATAAGGATATGCCAATGGATTATCTGCGCACGGCGCATGTATGGTTTCCGGACCCCGAGCATGCGGGACCGGATGGACTGCTCGCCTTTGGGGGCGACTTGTCGCCGCAGCGGCTTGCCGCCGCGTATTCGCGGGGCATCTTCCCGTGGTATGGACCGGGGGAGCCTATTTTGTGGTGGTGCCCGGACCCGCGGCTGGTTCTGGAGCCGCCGGCGCTGCATATTCCCCGCTCCCTGCGGCGCGTCATCAATGCCGGGCGGTTTACCATCACCATCAACGCCGCCTTTGGCGATGTGATTCGCGCCTGCGGGGCCGTGTGCCGCAAGGGCGAGGACGGAACATGGATCGTGCCCGAGATGGTGGACGCCTACGAGCGTCTGCACGCCCTTGGGCTGGCGCACTCTGTGGAAGCGTGGTGCGAGGGTGAGCTTGTGGGCGGGCTGTACGGCGTTGCCATTGGCCGCGCGTTTTTTGGCGAGTCCATGTTTTATGTGATGCCGGATGCGTCCAAGGTGGCCTTTGTCCACTTGGTGCGTCTGTTGGAGCGCTGGGACTACGCCATTGTTGATTGTCAGCAGACCACCAACCACCTGCTGCGCTTTGGCGCGGGCGAGATTTCACGCCGGGCGTTTTTGGAGCGCCTGCGCGCCCTGCGCGAGGAAGACCCCGCACCGGGTGCGTGGACCATACCGGAAGGGTTCAATCCGCTGTCGCCGCAGGGGTAGCGCTGCGGCGGTCCGGAAAGAAAAAAGGCACCAGCCACAACGTGTGGAAGGTGCCTTTTTTCATATGCGTGCGTGCAAAAATTTAGGAGGAGTGCCGCCCGATGCGCCGTTCGCGCATGAGGTCCGGGGGCACGTCGAACAGGGCGGGATGCGTGGTGCCGAGGCTGGTTTCTTCTTCCCGCCGCAGGGCCGCGCCACACAGGGAGCCTGCCATGGCAAGGGCCTTGATGGTCAGCCCGCGTGCAAAGGCCAGCTTGGCCCCGCGCAGGGTGGTGCCGGAAAAGTCCGCACCTGTGAGGTCTGCGTCCGTGAAGTCCGTCTTGTCGCAGTCCGCGTTGGCAAACAGCGCTCCCGCGAGCTTGGCCCGGGTAAAGCGCGATCCGTCAAGGTCGGCCTGCGCAAAGTTGACAAGGGACAGGTCCGCGCCGGTCAGGTCCGCGTCGTCAAGGGCCGCTCCGGCGAGGCGCGCGCCGCGCAGGTCCTCCCCGGCAAGGCGGGCATGGGCCATGTAGGCTTCCTCTAAGTTGGCGCGGACAAAGATTGCTCCAGTCAGGATGGCACCGTCAAGGTTGACGCCCACCAGCCGCGCGTCCGTAAAGTTGGCGTCGCGCAGGTCCGTACGGGCCATGTGCGCGTCCTCAAAGTCTGCCAACTGGGCGTTTGCGCCAGACAGGTCCGCGCCCTTCAAGTCCGCGGCGATGAAGTTCGCCCCGGTGAGGTCCGCGCCGGACAGGTTGGCCCCGCAAAGGCACACGCCGGAAAAGTCCGCACCGGCAAGGTCAAGACCAGCCAGACGGGCACCGGGGAAATCTATCCTGACGTGAGGAGTGGAATTTCGCCATGCATTCCAATGGGAAACACCTTTGTAGAGCAGTGTAAGTGCGTTCTGTGCGTTCATCGCTTTTGTGTCTTCGTTTAGTGGTGCAGAAACGAGAATGCACAGTACCTATTGTTTCGCTTTTGTGCCAGTAGAAAATGCTGTTTTATATGCTCTTCTATTTCGCAGTGTTGCATGATTTCTGATGCAAACGGTCCGGAAAAAGCGTGTGGGCGCTCACCCTTGGGGCAGGGCGCGTGGGGGCTGGTTCGGCGTTCTTTTTTTTCGCGTGCGCGGCGCTGAAAAGTGGCCGCGGTGGCGGCAAAACGGCGCAAAAAAAGCGGCCCATATCCCTCGGGATGCGGGCCGCTGGAGAGGGCGGTCGTGAGCGTGGTTAGTCCTGCTCTTTGACCACGGGGCTGTGCTGGGCAAGGTCGTACAGGCCGTGGAAGGCGAAGGGCAGGTCGTAGTTGGGAATGCGGTCAAAGCGGATAAAGCCGATGGTTTCGCCCTCCGGAAAGGCGGAGAGCGGACACAGCCCGAGGGGGATGGGGAATTCCATCGGCTGGGCGGAGATTTCCGTCAGCCTGTCGGCGTAGCGCTTTTCAAGGTAGGCCAGAATCTGGTCGCGCTCGTTGGCGGTGAAGGCTTCCAGCAGCAGCTGGCGGCTGCCCTCGGCGTCGGTGTGCTGTGCGTCGAGGGGCTCCCCAAGCAGGTGTTCCCACGGGTAGCCCTGCGCTTCGGCCATGTCGTAGCCTGTGCGGAACAGGTGCACCTGCACATCGCGGCGGCCCTTGAAGCTTTTGATGGTCATGCTCAGGACGTAGGCGCGGTCCACGGGCAGGGGGGTATGGGACGTATGGCTGTGTATCTGCATGGCGTGCTCCTTTGCGTAGCGAAAGTGACGAATCGTCCGAAAGGGCAGTGGGTTGAACCACCACCCCGGGCATGGGTTCTACGCCATATCCCGGTGTTTGTGAAGGCTGTCACAAATCCCGGCGTTTTGGTGGGAAAGGGCGGGGGCGCTTTACCATCGGGCTTCTCCCGCGTATACAGGCGCGTATGCCATCACGCGAAAATGTCTCCTACGATAATCCGTTCAAGGTCGTGAGTCCTTATGAGCCAAAGGGCGACCAGCCACAGGCCATTGCGGACATCTCGCAGAACATTCTGCAAAACGTGCAGGATCAGGTGCTGCTGGGCGTCACCGGTTCGGGCAAAACCTACACCATGGCCAAGGTTGTGGAAGAGGTTCAGCGCCCGGCCCTTGTCCTTGCGCCCAATAAAACCCTTGCGGCCCAGCTGTATAACGAGTTCCGCCAGTTGTTCCCGAATAACGCGGTGGAATACTTCGTCAGCTATTACGACTACTACCAGCCGGAAGCCTATCTGCCGCACTCCGATACGTATATTGAAAAGGACTCGTCCATCAATGACGAGATAGACAAGCTCCGCCACGCGGCTACCCACGCCCTGCTCACCCGGCGCGACGTGCTCATTGTGGCGTCCGTGAGCTGCATCTACGGCCTTGGTTCGCCGGAATACTACTCGCGCATGGTCATCCCCCTTGAAGTGGGGCAGGCCACCACGCGCGATAAGGTTGTGGAGCGCTTAGTGGAGGTGCACTACGAGCGCAACGACTACGACTTCCACCGCGGCACCTTCCGCATCCGGGGCGACGTGCTGGAGATTCTGCCCGCCTACTCCAACCAGCAGGCCCTGCGCGTGGAGTTCTTTGGCGACGAAATCGACTCCATCACCGAGACGGACCCGGTCACGGGCAAGGTGGTCTCCACCATCCACAAGACCGTTATCTTCCCCGCCAGCCACTATGTGTCCGACAGGCCGAACCTGCAACGCGCCATGGGCGACATCCGCGACGAGCTTGGCGAGCGCCTGCGCGAGTTTGAGGACGGCAACAAGCTGGTGGAGCGCCAGCGCCTTGAGCAGCGCACGCAGTTGGACCTTGAGATGATTGAGGAGCTTGGCTACTGCAACGGCATCGAGAACTATTCCCGCCATTTGGACGGGCGTGGTCCGGGCGACCCGCCGGCAACCCTGCTGGACTACTTCCCAGACGATTTTGTGATGTTCCTTGACGAATCCCACGTCACGGTGCCGCAGATTGGCGCCATGTACAACGGCGACCGCTCGCGCAAGAGCACGCTGGTGGACTTTGGCTTCCGTTTGCCGTCCGCGCTGGATAACCGCCCCCTTGCCTTTGAGGAGTTTCTGGAGCGCAAGGGACAGGCGGTGTACGTTTCCGCCACGCCCGGTCCGTGGGAGATGGAGCGCGCACAGGGGCTTGTGGTGGAGCAGATTATCCGTCCCACCGGCCTTGTGGACCCGCAAATCGAGGTGCGCCCCGTGGACGGACAGGTGGACGACCTGTTGGCCGAATGCCGCCTGCGCCGCGACAGGGACGAGCGCGTGCTGGTGACCACCCTCACCAAGCGCATGGCCGAGGACCTGACGGAATACATCCGCAACATGGGCGTGGACACGCGCTATCTGCATTCGGACATCGACACGCTGGAGCGTGTGGCGATTTTGCAGGCGCTGCGCAAGGGCGAATTTGATGTGCTGGTGGGCATTAACCTGCTGCGCGAGGGGCTGGACATCCCCGAGGTGTCCCTTGTTGCCATCCTTGACGGCGACAAGGAGGGCTTCTTGCGCTCCACGCGTTCGCTCATCCAGACCGTTGGCCGCGCGGCGCGTAATGTGGACGGCAGGGTCATTGTCTACGCGGACACCATCACCCGCTCCATGAAAGAGACCATGGACGAGACGGAACGCCGCCGCGCCAAGCAGATTGCCTACAATGAAGAGCACGGCATCGTGCCCCAGACCATCCGGAAAAAAATGGATAATGTACTGGATTCATTGTACGGTGACAAAACATCGGACAAGAAGAAACGCGCTGGCGCAGGGGCACTGGATGACCTTGCGGCAGACGCCAAAGGCATCGCCAAGCAGATTAAGGCGCTGGAGCGCGACATGCGCGCCGCAGCCAAGGATCTTGAATTTGAGTGCGCCGCGGAACTGCGGGACAGAATCTCCGTCCTGCGCGGCGTTCTCCAGACCCTCGACTAACCTATGCGCAAACGCAAATTCCAGTCGCTGAAGCGGCGCAAGCTTATTCAGGCTTTGGGCGGTCAGGTGCGGCTTTCCAAGCTCCGCCGCCGCTATGGGAGCCTGTTCCCGCTCATCATGGGGCTGGTGACGCTGCTTATTGTGTTCTTTGGCGGTATCTACGCCTACATGGAAATCGAGGGCTGGAGCTACCTCGACAGTTTCTATATGGTGCTCATCGCGCTCTCCACCGTGGGGTTTGAGGAAGTTCACCCCCTGTCCGAGAGCGGCATGATTCTCACCAGCGTGCTCATCCTTCTGGGTGTGGGCAACTTCGCCTTCCTTGTCGGTTCGTTCACCCAGATTCTTGTGGAAGGCCGGCTCCAAACCGTTTGGGGGAGACTGAGAGTGCAAAAGACCATCGACAAGCTGTCCAACCATATCATCGTCTGCGGGTACGGCCGCATCGGCAGCATTGCCGTCAACGAGATACAGCGCGAGGGCATCCCCGTCGTGGCCGTTGAGAAAGACCCCGAGCTGATGGCCAAGATGGAGGAGGATGAAATCCTCTTCATCGCCGGCGACGCGACGGACGATGAGGTGCTGACCAAGGCGGGCATAGACCGCGCCAAGGCTCTTATCACCGCCGTCTCGCAGGAGGCCGCCAACGTGTATGTTTCCCTCACTGCGCGGCAGATGAGCCCGGACTTGTACATCGTGGCCCGCGCTGACCATGAAAAGCACATCCCCCGTCTGGAGCGCGCGGGCGCGGATAGGGTGATGCTGCCGCATATGCTGGGCGGGCTTCGTATGGCGCAGTCCGTGCTCCAGCCTACGGTGACCAGCTTCCTTGAGCTGACGCTGTCGAGGAGTGAAATGCAGCTCAATATGGAAGAGCTGGAGATCAGCGGGCGGAGCGACTTTAAGGGGAAGACCCTTGTTGAGTCCAAGCTCCGCCAGCGGTTCAACCTCATCGTTATCAGCATCAAAAAGGCCTGCGGGGACTTGATATTCAATCCGGAAGCCGACACCGTGCTGGAAGAGGGCGACATCCTCGTCATTGTGGGCGGCAAGGAGAACCTGCGCGACCTGTGGGAAATTAGCTAGGCGGCGGAGGCAACGCCTCGCTGCGGCCCCGGCGGAACGCGCCATCCTTGGGGCGTTGGCCGTGTGGCGGCTGTGCTGCGTACGCCGCGCCAGTGGCTGCGCAGGAGAGTGAAGACAGAAGGGCCGTTTCGCCAAGGCGGGGCGGCTTTGCTTTTTTTTGAGGCGAAAGGAAAAACGCAGTGGAGCAGGTGGTGGAGAACAGCGACCAGCCAGTGGTAACGGCCATTGTTTCGGCCTACAAATGCGAGCGGTTCATCCGGGGCTGTTTGGATGACCTCCTGGCACAGAGCCTTGGCGAGCGGCTGGAGATCAT
>NZ_JBUDSW010000109.1:0-11452 GCF_054921475.1 Desulfobaculum sp.
AAATCCTGCAAGGTTCCCCCATCACCCTTTGGCCGTCGGAGACACGGCGACAACACCCAGAAATTCCACCGAAAGCACCTCTCGGCCCTGCCACCACAACTCCCAACCACCACCGCCCCTCTCCCTCTCCCTCTTCTCTCTTCCACTGCCCCCCTCTTCTTCTCCCCCCACTCCCCAAACCACCCTCATTCCCTCCACCCCTTGCCATTCCAACAAAAAAACGCAAAATTCCTCTTGACGAAAACGCTTAACGATAATAGTTCCTATTTGTGTAAGGAGGGTGCCGATATGGAAGCAAAGAGTCCCAAGAGGATGACGAAGCAACGGCGAATCATCCTGGAGGAGCTCCGCAAGCTCACGAGTCATCCAACTGCTGATGAGTTGTATGAAATTGTGCGGGAGCGGCTCCCAAGGGTGAGTCTTGGAACTGTTTACCGCAACTTGGAGGTCCTCTCCGAGAGCGGAGAGATACTGAAGCTGGAATCGGCCGGAAGCCAGAAGCGCTTTGACGGCAATCCTATGGATCACCACCATGTGCGGTGCATGGGATGTGGCCGTGTGGGCGATGTTGAGGTGCTGGGCGACGCAACGCTCCCCGCCCTTGAAAATTTCCGGTGCGAAGGGTTTTCCATTACGCGGGGCACGCTTGAATTTACGGGCCTGTGCGACGCGTGCAAGGAGAAGCTGGACGAAGAGGGCGCCATGCCCGAAGCCGCAACACAGACCAGACAGTAGTCTCCCCCTCTTGACGAAGAAGACTTCTGACATATCCTCTACAATAGCGAACTGTTAAACATACTCGAACGGAGAATTCGACATGAAATCCATCAAGGGTACGCAGACTGAAAAGAACATTCTCACTGCTTTTGCCGGCGAATCTCAGGCACGCAACCGCTACACCTACTGGGCCAGCGTTGCCAAGAAGGAAGGCTACGTCCAGATTTCCGCCATCTTCACCGAGACCGCTGATCAGGAAAAGGAACACGCCAAGCGCCTGTTCAAGCTCCTTGAGGGCGGCGAGGTCGAGATTGGTGCGGCGTTCCCGGCTGGCACCATCGGTTCCACCCTTGAGAACCTGAAGGCCGCTGCCGCTGGCGAGCAGGAAGAGCACGAGCACATGTACCCCTCCTTCGCCAAGGTCGCCCGCGAGGAAGGCTTTGACGAAATCGCCGCCATTTTCGAGGCCATTGCCAAGGCCGAGCAGTTCCACGACGAGCGCTACCGCGACCTCGCCGCGAACATCGAAAACGGCACCGTATTCAAGAAGCGCGATACCATCGTGTGGCGCTGCCGCAACTGTGGTTACATCCACGAGGGCACCGAAGCTGTGAAGCTGTGTCCCGCCTGCGCGCACCCTCAGGCGCACTTCGAAGTGCTGACCAAGAACTGGTAGCCCCTGAGTGGTCGCGCCCAGCCGCGATATGAAAAAGACAGCCCCCGGCGCATGCGCCGGGGGCTGTTGTTTTGTGAGGGTGGTGCCGCTTGGCGCGGACTAGATGTCTGGCGCGGACGACCGGGCCGGGGACTTTTCCACCAGGTCGCACAGAAGCAGGGCCGCGGTCAGGTCGCTGGCGTTGTCCTGCGTCATGGACGTCATGATGTATTCTTTGAGGGCGTGGCAGGTCTCCACCAGCAGCTGGCTTTTGGCGGCCTCGAAGTGGTAGGCCACATCCAGCAGACAGAGCAGGTGATACTGCCATTCCTCGTTGTCCTTCACGTGGTAGCGCAAAATCTCGCGAATTTTCAAAACGGCGAAGACCACGCTTTCCAGCTGTGAATAGTTCCGTGCGAATATCTGCCCGTCGTTGATGACGGGCGGTGGGTACGGTGTGAGCGGTGGTGATGCGACCGCCGCCTTGCGCGCCCTGAAGGCGTCAAGGGATACGACCTGCGGCATGCTCGGCCTCCATCTGTTGCAAATTCACGTGGGCCAGAGACGTCCAAAAGCGTCTCCGCTACACCTCTTTTCGGCGGCGGGGGCCAAAACATTAGGCCCCACCGTCAATTTCCCGCCTTGCTGCAACTGTGAGCCATGGGCAAAGGCCCTGCGCGGTATGCACAGGCGCGGCGCTGCGGGACCTTCCACGGTCTGGACTGCTTTTTGCTTTTGCCCTTGGAGCGCATCCCGCGCGAGCGAAACCCGTCGCCGATGGCGGCACAGGAGCAGGGCAGCCATGAAATACGACTTCGGATTTGGCGAAAAAGGTGCGGCACTTCGGACGAACACCGCAGAGCAGACCATGCGTGTAGCCTTTCTTGAGGATATGCGCGAAGGCGGCATTTGCGACAGAATGATTCGTGAATACGGCGAACTGGCATCGGCCATGAGCCAGATGCTGGGAATGCTGAATGAAAAGGGCTTTGAAGACGGCCTGCGCGGTGCGGACCGCGAGCGCTACCAGCGCATCATGGCGCGGATGACCTCCTCCGCCACCCGAGCGCGCGGCGTCATTGATGAATCGTCCGAACTGGAGATGGAATCCCATCTCGTCCTGAGTGGCACCGAAAGCACAATGATGAATTAACCGCCGTCTGCGGCCTCCGTGTGGGGCTGTGGCGGTGTTTTGACGCAGAGACAGGCACAGGGCCGATTCCGCGAGGGATCGGCCCTGTGCCTGTTTTTGATGGATGGGGTGCGCGGTGGACTATTCGCCTGCGGCGGTGAGGGCAATGTCCGCCAAGGCGTTGACGCAAGCCGCCGCAAGGGGTGAGCCGCCTTTGCGGCCCGCAATGGTAATGAAAGGAACGTCCGTGCGCTGGGCCAGTAGGGCTTTGGATTCCGCCGCGTTGACGAAGCCGACGGGCATGCCCACCACAAGGGCGGGGCGGATGGCGCCGGCGTCAATGTGCTCCATAAGGCGGAGCAGGGCGGTAGGCGCGTTGCCGATGACGAAAATGGCGGGCTGGAGGCGGTCCACGGCGGTATCCACGGCCATGCGGGCACGGGTGTGGCCGGTGGCCTTGGCCTGCGCCATAACGTCCGGATCATTCATGAGGCAGGTGACGGTGCACCCAAGGGGCGTCATGCGCCGCATGGGGATGCCCATGCGCGCCATTTCGGTATCTGTGACAATGGCGCAGCCCGAAGACAGGGCGGCGACGCCGGAACGCACGGCGCCGGGAGAAAAGCGCACAAGGTCCAGCATTTCAAAGTCCGCGCTGGTATGAATGAGGCGGCGGACAACGTTCCACCTGTGGCCGGTAAAGGGGCGCGGCTCGGGAACTTCCGCGTCGATGATGGCCATGGACGAGGACTCTATGCCGTGCGGCGAAAAGGCGGAGTGGAGTTTTGGGGTGTCGCTCATGCGGACTGCTCCGTAAGTTTGGCAAGCTGGAAGCGCAGGGTCTCGGCGTCCATATGGTTGCCGAGGTTCTGGTGGCAGACCATGCGCAGATGCAGGGCCTGCGGCGTTTCGGAAAAGGGTTCGGCCAGCGCGAGGGCCTTTTCAAAGTCGCCGCAGTTCATGAGGCTAACGGCAAGGGCAAGGCTGATGCGCTCGTGGCCGGGGTTGCCGGTCAGCCCAAGGGCGAGAACACGGATGGACTCGGGGTATTCCCGGCGTTTTTGCAGCATCATGCCAAGGCCAAGGGCCGCTGTGGCGTCAGGATGGTAGGCGAGGGCGCGGCGGAACAGCTTCTCCGCGATGTCTGGCGAGTCCAGCACGTGCAGATTGGATGCGTAGTCGCCGTGGGCGAAGGTCATGCCAAGGCGCGCGAGGAAGTCCGCGTGCAAGGGGGCAAATTCGGGGTCGTCCACGAGTTCGATGGCGTCCACGAACTCCGGCAGCCACGAATAGTAGGTTTCCCGCAGGCGCGTGCCGTAGGCCTCAACCGTGGCAAGGTCCAGCGTGTCGTCCATCTCAAAGTATTTGATGTCCTCAACCGGGGCGTTCCAGACGTCGTCGGTGGCGCCGGTCTTTTCCTTGTACATCTCATAGAGCTTTGTTCCCGGAAAGATGGACAGGATAAAGAAATGCACAATAAGGGGGCGGATGTCGCGGATGAGGTCAAGGGACGCGGTAATGGTCTCTTCGGTCTCGCCGGGACTGCCGTAGATGAAATAGGCGCGGGCAAGGATGCCGTAACGCGTGGTGAGGTCAAAGGCGCGCCGTATATCTTCTGTGCGGACGTTTTTGTTCAGAAACTCGCGGATGTCCTCGCTGCCGGATTCCACGCCGTAGCTGATTTGAATGCAGCCCGCCCGGCGCATCCACGAGAGGATGTCCTCGTCCACGCGGTCCACACGCGAGATGGCCGCCCATTCGATGTTCAGCCCCCGGCGCAGGATTTCCTGACACACGGCGATGACGCGTTTTTTGTCCATGGTGAACGTGTCGTCGGAAACATAAAAGAATGTTTCGCCGCGCTGTGTGAGCAGTTCCAGTTCATCCACGAAATGTTCTGGGCTGCGGAAGCGGACTTTGCCTCCCCACAGGGCGGGGGAACCGCAAAAAGTGCAGCGCCCCGGGCATCCGCGCGAAAGGGCAACGTGCTGGTACGAGAAGTGCCGTGCAGGAATGGGCAGGGCGTCCAGGTCGCGGATGCGTTCGCGCTGCGGGGTGTGGATGACGTTTCCGGCCTTGTCGCGTCGTGCAAGCCCGTGTATGTGGGAGAAGTCTGTTTCAGTATTGGCAAGGGCTTGGGCGAGCTCCAGCATGGTGTATTCGCCTTCGCCAATGACGCAGCAGTCCACATTGTCCGATGAGGTAAGGAAAAAGTCCGAAAGAGTCGTGGAGCCGACACCTCCGAAAACATTTATAACTTTGGGGTTCACCTGTTTGGCGATTTCGGCTATTTCAAGCGCGCCGAACCTGTTGGCCTGAAGCACGGAAAAACCGATGAGATCGGGCTTCTTTGCTTCCAGCTCGGCGCGGATGTCATCACCGCAGCCGACTTTGTCGTGCCAGTTGCAGACCTCCACATCAAAGCCGTGCTCCTTGAGCATGGCGGCGATCCAGTAGACCCCGATGGGGACGCTGACAACGTCTTCGGTGTGGGTGCGCTCTTCGAGCCAATAGGGATAGATGAGCAGAATGCTGAGTCTGTGAGGCATGGTCGTTGTGTTACGTCCTTGACGGTTGGCATTTGGGCGCGGACCTTCCGCTCCAGCGGGTGTACCCGAAGCAGAGTTCGACTTCCAGGGAAAACCGGGTAGGCTGCCCGAGGGCGGCATACCACGGTCGTGAAAAAATGAACAATAGGTTTGACGAAGTGGCCTAACATTCATTATATGCTGACCAAGTTTCAATCATGAGCGGATGTCTGAATAAGGGGGGCATCCGCCTGTCCGTGCATGGTTGAAATTGATTATCACGTGTTTACAAAATCTGCGGGATATTTCAGTAAAACGCGAAACATCCTGCAGACCAAGCACGCAAATCTCCCTTCTTCCAACAGAGTGTTGTCTTCCATGAAGCTAGCAGAACTGCTTACGACCCGGCGCGACGATATTCTCGAACGGTGGTTCGACCTCATCGTGAAGACCTACCCCGGTCTGAGCTCCATCTTTTTGAAAAAGGACCACCCCTGGGGCAACCCGGTTGGGGTGAACATCAAGACCGCCATCTCTGGCATTTACGACGAACTTCTTCAGGACGAGGCCTCCGACCGCCTCGCTCCGCTTATCGACACCGTGGTCCGCATCCGTGCGGTGCAGGAGTATTCTCCCTCCGAAGCCACGGCCATATTCATGCTTCTCAAACATGTCGTGCGCGAGGCCGCATCGAAAGAGGTTGAGGAATCCGGCGAAGCGCTTTCGCAGGAATGCATCCAAGACCTGTGGGACTTCGAGTCCAATGTGGACACCGTGGTACTCATTGCGTTCGACATTTACACCAAATGCCGCGAAAAACTCTTTGAGCTTCGGCTGAATGACTCAAAGCAGCGTTTTTCTGGTCTCTTGAGGAGAGCCGGCTTGGTTTGTGACTTCTCGGAGTGGGCCGAAAAAAAGGACGATGATGCTCCGGAGTCCGGTGACGGGTAACTGGCACTGCAACTTTAATCGAGGTAGGGGCTTATGAACGCTTTGTATTCACTGTTCACAGTCTTCGCACTCATCCTGATCGCTCTGTTGGGTGCGGGGGCGCTGGGAATGCATACCCTTTTTGGGATCGTCATTCCCTATTTGGCGATCGCTCTGTTCTTTGTGGGCGTCGTCATGAAGGTGATCGGATGGGCCAAATCGCCCGTCCCGTTCCGCATTCCAACAACTGCGGGACAGCAGCTTTCCCATAGCTGGATCAAACATGACAAGTACGACAACCCCGCCACTGGCTGGCAGGTGTTCGTACGCATGGCAATGGAAGTGCTGTTCTTCCGTTCCCTGTTCCGCAATCTGGCTGTGCAGCGCTTTGGAAGCACCGAGGACGGAGTGGACATGAAGGTCCGCTATGCTTCCGCCAAGTGGCTGTGGCTGTTTGCGCTGATTTTCCATTATTCTTTCCTGATTGTCTTTGTGCGGCATTTCCGTCTGTTTACGAACCCCGTTCCCGCCTTCCTTACCGGCATTGAGTGGGTGGACGGATTCCTGCAGATTGGCGCGCCCACGTTGTACATCACGGACGTCACCTTGGTGCTCGGCGTTACGCTGCTCCTGCTGCGCCGTATCCTGCTGCCGCAGGTTCGCTACATCTCCATGGTGAATGATTTCTTCCCGCTGTTCCTCATCATGGCTGTCGCCTGTTCCGGCATCCTGCTGCGCTTCTTTGCCAAGACGGACGTCATGGGCATTAAGGAGATCACCATGGGCCTGTTCAGCTTTGCGCCCCCGGCGCAGCTGCCTGAGGTTGGCGTGGTGTTCTATGTCCATCTCTTCTTGGTCTGTGTGCTGATCGCGTATTTCCCGTTCAGCAAGCTGATGCACATGGGCGGTGTTTTCCTGTGCCCCACCAGGAACCTGGCCAACAACAACAGGGCGAAGCGGCACGTGAATCCCTGGAACGATCCTTCCATCAAGGCGCACAGCTACGCCGCCTACGAGGACGAGTTCCGCGAAAAGATGATCGATGCCGGTCTGCCCGTGGAAAAGACCGTCGAACAGGCCGAAACCGAGGCCCAGTAGCCCAAGGAGATAATGATGGCTTGGAATGTGAAACCAGAAGAACTTTTGCAGTACGACTACAAAGTTCCTTCAAAGAATTGGATGGATGTTCCGCCCGAGTTCCATCCGGGCAACTGGTGTTACCCCGGCAAGCCCGATGTGGTGAACTATCTCAATGACGCCACCAAGGGCCAGTTTCCTCACGCCAGGCAGTGGACCCCCACCGATGAAGACTGGAAGCTGCCCGAGAACTGGCGCGAAATCGTCAAGAACGCTTTCCGTGAGCGTCTCGACAAATACCGCTCCTTTAAGGTCTTCATGGACATCTGTGTGCGTTGCGGCGCCTGCGCCGACAAGTGCCACTTCTACATCGGTGGCGGCGACCCCAAGAACATGCCTGTGCTCCGCGCCGAGCTGCTGCGCTCCATCTACCGCGGCGAGTTTACGCTGGCCGGGAAGATTCTTGGCAAGCTCGCCGGCGCCCGTAAGCTGGAAGAGGACGTCATCAAGGAATGGTTCCTCTACTTCTACCAGTGTACTGAGTGCCGCCGCTGCTCCCTGTTCTGCCCCTACGGCATCGACACAGCGGAAATCACCATGATGGCGCGTGAAATCCTCCATGAGCTGGGCCTGAACATCAACTGGATCCTTGAGCCTGCGGCCAACTCGAACCGCACTGGCAACCATATGGGTATCCAGCCTCATGCCTACTACGACATGATGGAGTTCATGGTTGAAGACATCGAGGACATCACCGGTGTGAAGGTGAACTGCCCCGTGAACGAAAAGGGCCACGAAGTCCTCTTCATCACCCCCTCCGGCGACATCTTCGCCGACCCGGGCACCTACACCTACATGGGTTACCTCATGCTCTTCCATGAGATTGGCCTTGACTACACCTGGTCCACCTACGCTTCGGAAGGCGGCAACTTCGGTCTGTTCACCTCCGATTCCATGATGAAAAAGCTCAACGCCAAAATGTACGCCGAAGCCCAGCGACTGGGCGTGAAGTACATCATCGGCGGTGAGTGCGGCCACATGTGGCGCGTCATCAACCAGTATATGGACACCATGAATGGTCCCTCCGGTCTGGAAACCCCGGTCAGCCCCATCACGGGAACGCGCTTCGAGAACTCCGCGTCTACCGGCATGATCCACATCACCGAGTTCACCTCGGACCTGATCAAGCACGACAAGCTGAACCTGGACCCCAGCCGTAACGACCATCTGCGGGTGACCTTCCATGACTCGTGCAACCCGGCTCGCGCCATGGGTCTGCTCGACGAGCCTCGGGAAATCATCAAGAGCGTGTGTAACAACTTCTATGAGATGCCCGAGGATACCATCCGCGAAAAGACCTTCTGCTGCGCTGGCGGCTCCGGTCTGAACACGGACGAGTTCATGGAGATGCGCATGCGTGGCGGTCTGCCCCGAGGCAACGCCCTGCGCCACGTGCAGGAAAAGCACGACGTGAACATGCTCGCCACCATCTGCGCCATCGACCGTGCGACCCTGCCGCCGCTGGCGAACTACTGGGCACCCGGTGTTGACGTAACCGGTGTGCACGAGCTTGTGGCCAACGCCCTTGTTATGAAGGGTGAAGGAAAGCGTGAGACGGACCTGCGCGGTGAAGACCTGCCCAACGTGGAGTAATGGAGGGTACCTAAATGTATGACGGTGGAAAAATCATAGCCGGAATCATTGTGTTCCTCGGCTTGATGACGTTCCCGTTCTGGTACAACGTGGGCCAGGCGGCGTATGAAACGCCCGAGCTGCAGAAGCCCACGAAGGCCAAGGAATGCATCGAGGATGCACAGTGGATGAAGGCAGAACATATGCATCTGCTCAACGAATGGCGCGATGAAGTCGTTCGTATGAACAATCGTATCTACACCAGCAAGAAGACCGGCAAGCACTTCGAGATGAGCCTGCAGAAAACCTGCATGGATTGTCACTCCTCCAAGGAGAAGTTCTGCGACAAGTGCCATGACGCCGCTGCAGTCAGCCCGTACTGCTGGGACTGCCATATCGCTCCCAAGGAGGGTATGTAGGATGAAAAACACTCGACGCAACTTCCTGAAGGTCGCGGGCATCACGGCGCTTGGTGTGGCCGCTGGTGCAGGTAAGGCTGCTGCCAGCTACCTGCCCCATTACGACCACATGACCCCCAGCCCCGAGGCGCGCACCGCGAAGCGTTGGGGTATGGTCATCGATACCCGCAAGTTCCACTCTGCGGACGACTACAAGCCCCTCATCGAGGCCTGCCACAGCTACCACAACGTTCCTGAGTTCGACGGACCGCAGGAAATCAAGTGGATGTGGCTGGAGAGCTTCCACCACACCTTCCCGCATGCTCACGCTGAGTTCATGTCCGAAGATGTGGAGCACCGCCCCTTCCCGCTGCTGTGCAACCACTGCGAAGAGCCGCCCTGCGTGCGCGTCTGCCCCACGCAGGCGACCTTTAAGCGCGAAGACGGCATCGTGATGATGGACATGCACCGCTGCATCGGCTGTCGTTTCTGCATGGCTGGCTGCCCCTACGGCTCGCGTAGCTTCAACTTCCAGGACCCCCGCAAGGGCCTGAAAAAAGAGAATCCCGAGTACCCCACACGCACCAAGGGTGTGGTGGAAAAATGCGACTTCTGCGTCGAGCGTCTGGCTCAGGGCAAAATGCCCGCCTGCGTCGAAGCAGCAGAAGGCAAGATCCTCTTTGGCGACCTGGAAGACAAGAACTCCGAGGTCAGGCGAGCCCTGGCGGAACACTACACCATCCGCCGCAAACCGGACCTGGGCACGAGCCCCAGCGTCTTCTACATCATCTAAGGTGGTGAGCCATGCTGGAAAAAGCGCTTACTGGAGATAAGAGATACTGGAGCTGGATAGGCTTCCTGCTGGTTCTCATCGCCATAGGCTTTGGCGCCTATGTGGTGCAGTTCCAGGAGGGACTGGCTGTCACGGGCATGAGCCGTGACGTGTCTTGGGCATTCTACATTGCCCAGTTGACCTATCTGGTTGGTGTGGCCGCCTCCGGCGTTATGCTGGTGCTGCCCTATTACCTGCACGATTATAAAAAGTTCGGCAATTTGGTCGTCTTCGGCGAGTTTATGGCTATCGGCGCTATCATCATGTGCCTGCTGTTCGTCATCGTCGACCTTGGCCAGCCCCAGAGGCTGTTCAACCTGCTGATCCACCCCACGCCGAACTCCATCCTGTTCTGGGACGCCATGGTTCTGAATGGATACATGCTCCTGAACATCATCGTGGGCTGGGCCTCCCTTGAAGCCCAGAAAAAAGGCGTCCCCTACGCGAACTGGGTGCGCGCGCTGGCAATCCTTTCGATTCCCTTCGCGTTCTCCATCCATACCGTGACGGCGTTCCTGTACGCCGGTATCCCGGGCCGCCACTTCTGGCTGACCGCTATCATGGCTGCACGCTTCCTGGCCTCCGCGTTCTGCGCTGGTCCGGCCATCATGCTGCTGCTGCTCATGATCGTGGAGAAGGTCGCGGACTTCAAGATCGGCAAAGAAGCCGTGCGCACCCTGGCGAAGATCATCACCTACGCCATGGCTGCCAACGTGTTCTTCTTCATGCTCGAACTGTTCACCGCGTTCTACTCCAACATTCCGGGACACAAGGCGTCCATCGTCTACCTGTTCTCCGGTCTGGAAGGTCACACCGAGATGGTGCCCTACTTCTGGACGGCGGCCGTGTTCGCCATCCTGTCGCTGGTGCTGCTCATCCCGTCCAAGACCCGCAACTGCAAGCCGGTGCTCATCTTCGCCCTCATCATCCTCGTTATCGCAACCTGGATCGACAAGGGCCTCGGCCTCGTCGTGGCTGGTTTCATCCCGAATATGTTCGAGGGTGTTACCCCATACATGCCCACCGGCATCGAGCTGACCATCTCCATGGGCATCTACGCCCTCGGCGCGCTCATCGTGACCGTGCTGTGGAAGATCGCCGTCAGCGTCAAGAAGGAAGCCGCCTCCTAAACGCGCGCTCCGCTTCATGACACCACAAGGCCCGCTCCCCAAAAGGAGCGGGCCTTTTTTGTGGTTCATCTCCCAATTCCGGGGAAGGCTGCTCTGATTTTGAGAAAGAAGTACTCGTCGTCGAGAAAGCCGTAGGCCATCCGTTTGATCACCTTGATCTTGTTGTTGATCCCTTCGAGCAGGCTGGTGTGTAGCGGATATCGGCAGTGTGAGATAATGCCCGTGATGTAAGGTTTGAGGCGCTTAGCGAATTTAATGAGCGGCTCGACTCGGCTTTGTATGGCGCGGCGGTACCAACCTTTCCAAAACCGCTTGGCAGCTTTGGAGTATCGGTAGTCCCAGAGTCGCTTCAAATCCTCCTTGAGGATATAAACCTTCATCAAATTTTTGTTGGCTCGAAGCAGGTCATAGAGCCGGATTC
>NZ_JBUDSW010000110.1:0-11409 GCF_054921475.1 Desulfobaculum sp.
AAGGTGGCCGCCACACTCCGTTCTTCTCCGGCTACCGTCCTCAGTTCTACTTCCGTACCACCGACATCACTGGCGTGGTTACCCTCGCCGACGGCGTCGAGATGGTCATGCCCGGTGACAACGCAACCTTCGGTGTTGAGCTGATCGCCCCCATCGCTATGGAGAAGGGCCTCCGCTTTGCTATCCGTGAGGGTGGCCGCACTGTCGGCGCTGGCGTTGTCTCCGAAATCGAGGAGTAAACAATGCAAGTCAAGATCCAGCTCGCCTGCACTGAATGCAAGCGTCGGAACTATTCGACGGTTAAGAATAAGAAGAACACCACTGGCCGCCTGGAAGTGAAAAAGTATTGTCCCTGGGACAAGAAGCACACGCTCCATCGCGAGACCAAGTAGTGTAGCAGGCTCCTTGCGGGAACATACTGTACCCGCGAAGGGCTGGTCACGACAGCGATTGACAGGGACCGGGCCACGGTCCGGTCCCTGATACAAATCCACGGCGTGACCGCAAGCGATGCAGGCCAGTAGCTCTAACGGCTAGAGCGCCGGTCTCCAAAACCGGATGCTGTGGGTTCGAATCCCTCCTGGCCTGCCATTTTTTTTACCATCGGAAGGAATCATGGCGAAAAAGAAGTCCAAATCGGCTGGCGCCACGAAGACTGCACCAGAATCCGGAGCTGTTGGGAAGCTCAACCAGCTCAAGGAATTCTTTGACCAGTCCAAGGTGGAGATGAAAAAGGTCACCTGGCCTACGCGCAAGGAGACCATTGCCACGAGTGTGGCCGTCTTGGTCCTGGTCGTGGTCATGGCGGTCTTCCTGGGTCTTGTGGATGCAGGATTGACCAAAGCCATCGAGGCCATCTTGTCTTAAGCGGCTCACGCCGCAAAGGTTTGGTGAACTATGACCGAGCAGATCGATAGCCTCCCGAAAGCCCGCTGGTACATCGTCCACACCTACTCCGGCTTTGAGCAGCGCGTTGAGCAGACCCTCAAGGAGATGATGCGCACAGGGCAGGACAACGGCCTTATTTTAGAGGTCGTGATGCCCACTGAGAAGGTGATAGAACTGGTGAAAGGGGAGAAGAAAACCTCCACTCGCAAGTTTTATCCCGGCTACGTAATGCTCAAGATGATTCTAACCGATGATTCCTGGCACCTGGTGCAGTCCATCCCTCGCGTTACGGGGTTTGTCGGCGGGAAGACCCGTCCGGCACCAATGCGCGACAGCGAGGCGGAGAAGATTCTCTCCATGATGGAACAGCGTCAGGAACAGCCCCGCCCCAAGTTCAACTTTGACCGTGGGGATGAAGTCCGGGTCGTTGACGGTCCGTTTAGCGGCTTCAACGGGGTTGTGGAAGATGTCAATTACGACAAGGGAAAGCTTCGGGTTTCGGTATCCATTTTTGGCCGCCAGACCCCGGTGGAACTGGACTTCGTCCAGGTCAGCAAAGGGTAGGACGACTCCCGGTCCGCCGAAGCATGCCTGATTTCAAATACGTAGACATGAGGATGTAGCAATGGCCAAAAAGGTACTGGCGAAAATTAAGCTCCAGATTCCCGCCGGAGCTGCCAATCCGTCCCCGCCGGTCGGCCCCGCACTTGGTCAGCACGGCCTGAACATCATGGAATTCTGCAAGGCGTTCAACGCCAAAACGCAGGACCAGAAGGGTATGATCATCCCGGTGGAAATCACCGTGTACCAGGATCGCTCCTTCACGTTCATCACGAAGACGCCTCCGGCATCTGTGCTGATTAAGAAAGCTATCGGTGTAGACAAGGGTTCTGGCGAGCCCAACAGGAACAAGGTCGGCAAGATCACTCGCGCTCAGCTCGAGGAGATCGCTAAGATCAAGCAGCCCGACCTCACTGCAAATGATCTCGACGCCGCGGTGAGCAATATCGCCGGAACGGCTCGCAGCATGGGAATCGACGTCATCGATTAAGGGGAACAACTATGCCCAAGCATGGAAAGAAATATCGCAAGGCTATCGAGGGCATTGATCTCTCTGCCCGCTATGAGATGCCCGAAGGAGTTGAACTGGCGCTGAAGACTGCTGTCGCCAAGTTCGACGAGACCGTTGACGTTGCCATGGTGCTCGGCGTCGATCCCAAGTACTCCGATCAGATGGTGCGCGGAGCTGTCTCCCTGCCTCACGGTCTCGGCAAGGAAGTTCGCGTCGCTGTGTTCTGTCAGGGCGACAAGGAAGCCGAAGCCAAGGCCGCCGGCGCCGACTTTGTCGGTGGCGACGACCTGGTGGAACAGGTCAAGGGTGGCTGGCTGGAGTTCGACAAGGCTGTCGCTACTCCGGACATGATGGGCAAGGTCGGCCAGATTGGCCGCATCCTCGGCCCGCGTGGCCTGATGCCTAATGCCAAGACCGGCACCGTCACTTTCGACGTTGCCCAGGCTGTCCAGGAAGTCAAGGCCGGTAAGGTGGAGTTCAAGGTCGACAAGGCCGGTGTTCTGCACGCTCCTCTCGGCAAGGTGTCCTTTGGCACCGAGAAAATTCTTGACAACCTCAAAACTTTGATGGATCAGGTTATCCGCCTTAAGCCCTCTGCGGCCAAAGGCACGTACCTGAAGAGCATCACCCTGGCCACCACCATGGGCCCGGGAATCAAGGTCGACACCGCAAGCGTGCGCAAGCACGTGGAAGGCTAGACAACGACGACATCGAGCGGATGCCACGCCCTCGCGGCGTGGCAACCGTTTTATGTATATTGCAGTCCGGTTTCGGCCGGACTATCGGTTGGAAGAAGAGTCGGAGACAACAGGTGGGGCAACCCTTAATTTCCTGTAGAGACCACTTTGGCCCTTCTTCTTGTGGACGAAACCTTCAGCCAAGGAGTTAACGGTGAACAGGGCACAGAAAGCTGAGCTTATCAGCCAGCTGAAAGCCAAGGCCGATGAAGCATCCATCGCGATCGTCACCGACTTCAAGGGCCTCAAGGTGGAAAACATGACCGAACTGCGCGCCAAGCTCACTGAAGCTGGCGTCAGCTACAAGGTCGTGAAGAACACCCTGGCCCGGATCGCGCTGGATGGCGGAGTGCATGAGAACCTTAAGGACAACCTTAAGGAAAACTGCGCTATCGCTTTCGGCACCGAAGACCCCGTGGCCGCGGCTAAGGTTCTCAGCGAGTTCGCCAAGTCCAACGAGAAGTTCATCATCAAGTCCGGTAGCCTGGACGGCAAGCCGCTCGACGCAGCAGCTATCGCCGAACTCTCCAAGCTCCCGAGCAAGCCTGAACTGCTTGGTAAGCTTCTGGGTACCATGAACGCCGTGCCCACCAACTTCGTTTGTCTGTTTGCTAACCTGCAGCGCAATTTCCTGTACGCTCTTTCGGCCATTAAGGACCAGAAAGAAGACAGCGCCGCTGCTTAACAACAACGCACATTGCGAAGAGCCAAAGTACTTTTTAGGAGGAAATCCAAATGGCAGACATCACCAAAGATCAGGTAGTCGAGTTTATCTCCAACATGACCGTCCTCGAGCTCTCCGAGTTTATCTCTGAGCTGGAAGACAAGTTCGGCGTTTCCGCTGCTGCTCCGGCCATGGCCGTTGCCGCTGCTCCCGCTGCTGACGGCGGCGCCGCTGCTGAGGAGAAGACCGAATTTGACGTTGTGCTGAAGGGCGCCGGCGGCAACAAGATTGCCGTCATCAAGGTTGTCCGTGCACTCACCGGCCTCGGCCTCAAGGAAGCCAAGGCTAAGGTTGACGAGCTTCCCTCCACGCTGAAGGAAGGCATTTCCAAGGAAGACGCCGAGGAAGCCAAGAAGCAGCTCGAGGAAGCCGGCGCTGAGTGCGAAGTTAAGTAGCACAGCCATATCACGGCTTTTTGGGAGCGTAGCGACGTATGGAGCTACGCTCCCTTTTTTTGTATTCTTTGTCGAATTTCCCCTTGCCCTCGGTGCCGTCTTTTGATAAGTATTTTCTCTTCGTGTCGACAATGAATACCACATCCCCCGTATGGCTCATCTACAATGCATATCACCACAGGTGCACGTGTATTCTTTTGGTGCGTTCATTTCCTGCCGCCCAGCGTTGGGCATTGTGAAGGCATCCTTTAACAACTTGATTCATTTACCATTTTAATCGGTTTGTCTGAGGGCCGCCGCCCCCGCCAACGGTCAAATTTCTCGCTTGAGAGGGAAAAATGGTCCAACTCACAAAAAGATTTGGCAAGATCGCCAGCACGCATTCGGTACCTAATCTCCTGAATCTCCAGGTCGATTCGTACCGGAAATTCCTGCAGCTTGACGTTCCTCCGGCTAGCCGCGCCGATGAGGGACTGGAAGGCGTGTTCAGGTCCGTGTTCCCCATCGAGGACTTCAACCGGACCGCCAGCCTTGAGTACGTTAGTTACGAGGTTGGCACTCCCAAATTCGACGAGGCGGAATGCATCGCCAAGGGCCTCACCTTTGAGGCGCCCATCCGCATTACCGTTCGTCTTGTTGTCTATGACGTGGATGAAGAGACGGAAAGCCGCACCATCCGCGACATCAAGGAACAGGATATCTATTTCGGCACGTTGCCGCTTATGACCGACAAGGGTACCTTTATTATTAATGGTACCGAGCGCGTCATCGTCAACCAGCTCCAGCGTTCCCCCGGCATCATCTTTGAGCACGACTCCGGCAAGAGCCATTCTTCCGGCCGCGTGCTCTATAGCAGCCGCATCATCCCCATGCGCGGTTCTTGGCTCGATTTTGATTTCGACCATAAGGACATCCTGTATGTCCGCATTGACCGCCGCAGAAAAATGCCCGCAACCATCCTTTTCAAGGCGATGGGAATGTCCAAGCAGGACATCCTCAACTACTTCTATGAAAAGGAATACTACGTTATCGGCGACGGCAAGCTGCAGCGCGAAGTCGAAGCCGACAAGTTCTGCAAGGAAGCCGCGTTTGTTGACATCGTCAACAGCGAAGGCGACGTGCTCGTCAAGGCTGGCAAGCCCCTCACCAAGCGTGTCCATAAGAAGATGGTCCGCGATGGCGTTAAAGCCTATGAGGTGGACCCGGCCATGCTGCCGAACATGTTCCTCGCCGAGGACATCTTCGACGCCGAAAGTGGCGAGGTTCTCGCCGAGGCTGGCGAAGAAATGCACGCCGAGCTGGTGGAGAAGTTCCTTGAAGCCGGTGTGACCCGTCTGCCCGTGCTCTACACCCGTGGCACGGACGTCTCGTCCTCCATGCGCGATACGCTCATGCTGGACAAGACCACGGACATGTCCTCCGCGCAGATTGAAATCTACCGCCGTCTGCGTCCCAGCTCTCCGCCGACCCCGGAGATTGCCGGAACGTTCTTTGAGAACCTGTTCCGCAACGCCGACTACTACGACCTCTCCGCCGTTGGCCGTTACAAGCTCAACACCCGTCTGGGCATTGATGAGCCGCTGGAACTGCGTACCCTGACCAACGAGGACATCCTCAAGGCCATCACCACGCTGTGCCAGCTCAAGGACTCCCACGGTCCCGCCGACGACATCGACCACCTCGGCAACCGCCGTGTGCGTCCCGTTGGCGAACTGGTGGAGAACCAGTACCGCATCGGCCTCGTCCGCATGGAGCGCGCCATTAAGGAGCGCATGAGCCTGCAGGAAGTGGCCACCCTGATGCCGCACGACCTCATCAACCCCAAGCCGGTCGCTGCGGTGCTCAAGGAGTTCTTCGGTACTTCTCAGCTCTCGCAGTTCATGGACCAGACCAACCCGCTTTCCGAGGTCACCCATAAGCGCCGCCTGTCCGCTCTCGGACCCGGTGGCCTGACCCGTGAGCGTGCTGGCTTCGAAGTCCGTGACGTGCACACCAGTCACTATGGCCGTATTTGCCCCATCGAAACGCCTGAAGGCCCGAACATCGGTCTGATCGTTTCGCTGACCACGCATTCCAAGGTCAATGACTTCGGCTTCATCGAGACGCCGTACCGTATCGTCAAGGACGGTCACGTGACGGACGAAACCCGCTACATGGACGCCTCTCAGGAGTCGGATCAGGTGGTGGCGCAGGCCAACGCGCCTCTCGATGAGAACAAGAACTTCGTCAACGATATGGTCAACGCCCGTATCCGCGGTGAAGTGACGGTGGTGCCCAAGGAAGAAGTCACGTCCATGGACATCTCGCCCAGCCAGATTGTTTCCGTGTCGTCCGCGCTTATTCCGTTCCTGGAGCACGACGACGCGAACCGCGCTCTGATGGGTTCGAACATGCAGCGTCAGGCCGTGCCGCTGCTGCGCAGCGAGCGTCCCCTTGTCGGTACCGGCATGGAAGACCGCGTAGCGCAGGACTCCGGCAGCTGCCTGCTGGCCGAAGGTGACGGTATCGTTCACTATGCCGACGCCCAGCGCGTTGTCATGGCCTACGACGATCCGTCCATTGGGCACAATTCCGGCGGCTGCAAGTCGTACGACCTGCTGAAATATCACAAGTCCAACCAGAGCAGTAGCTTTGGCCAGAAGCCCACGGTTGTCCCCGGACAGCGTGTGAAGAAGGGCCATGTGCTTGCTGACGGACCGGCCATCAAGGACGGCGAGCTGGCGCTCGGCAAGAACCTTGTGGTCGCGTTCATGCCCTGGTGCGGATTTAACTTTGAGGACTCCATCCTCATCTCCGAACGGATGGTGAAAGAGGACGTCTTCACTTCGGTGCACATCGAGGAATTTGAACTCGTTGCCCGAGACACCAAGCTCGGACCGGAGGAAGTCACCCGCGATATTCCGAACGTCGGCGAGGACATGCTGAAGAACCTCGACGAGTCCGGCATCATCCGCATTGGTGCGCGCGTAGAACCCGACGACATCCTCGTCGGTAAAATCACCCCCAAGGGTGAAACGCAGCTCACCCCCGAAGAGAAGCTCCTGCGAGCCATCTTCGGCGACAAGGCGCGCGACGTCAAAAACACCTCCCTCAAGGTTCCGCCGGGAATGGAAGGTGTGGTCATTGACGTCAAGGTCTTCAACCGCCGCTCCGGCGAGAAGGACCAGCGCACCAAGAACATCGAAGACTACGAACTTGCCAAGCTCGACCGCAAGGAAGAGCAGCACATCGCCGCCCTTGTGGACTCCACCCGCGAAAAGCTTCGCGACGTGTGCCTCAACAAGCAGGTGAGTGCGAACATCAGCGGTAAGCGCAAGGGTGAAGTGCTCGTTGAGGCCGGTCAGGTTATGACCGAAGACGTCCTCTTCGAGCTGCCGCTCAAAAAGCTTGCCGGTGTGTTCAAGGACAAGGATACCAATGATGCCGTCATGGCCATGCTGGATGCCTACGACCGTCAGGTCATGTTCATCCGCGAAGCCTACGACATCAAGCGCGAGAAGGTCACCGAGGGTGACGACCTGCCTCCGGGCGTGATCAAGATGGTCAAGGTCCACCTCGCTGTGAAGCGTAAGCTGAACGTGGGTGACAAAATGGCTGGTCGCCACGGCAACAAGGGTGTTGTTTCCAACATCCTGCCGGAGGAAGACCTGCCGTTCTTCGCCGATGGCCGCACTGTGGACATCGTGCTGAACCCCCTCGGCGTGCCGTCTCGTATGAATATCGGTCAGATCATGGAGACCCACCTTGGGTGGGCCGCCAAGGAGCTGGGCCGCCAGCTTGCCGAAATGCTCGACAGCGGCGCCCACATGGACGTGCTCCGCAGCGAAGTTAAGGACGTGTTCAGCAACCCGGTCATCACTGACCTTGTTGACGACCTCGACGATGACTCCCTGCAGGGCGCGGTCAAGAAGCTCCAGAACGGCATCGTGTGTAAGACTCCGGTCTTCGACGGCGCCGAAGAGGAAGAAATCTGGAACTGGCTCGAAAGGGCGGATGTGCCCCGAGACGGCAAGATGATTCTCTTCGACGGCCGCACCGGTGAGCCGTTCAAGAACAGGGTGACGGTGGGCGTGATGTACATGCTCAAGCTCCATCACCTTGTTGACGAGAAGATCCACGCCCGTTCCACCGGTCCGTACTCCCTCGTGACCCAGCAGCCGCTTGGCGGTAAGGCCCAGTTTGGTGGCCAGCGTCTGGGTGAGATGGAAGTGTGGGCCCTGGAGGCCTACGGCGCAGCGTACCTGCTTCAGGAGTTCCTCACCGTCAAGTCCGACGACGTGAGCGGCCGCGTGAAGATGTACGAACGGATCGTCAAGGGCGATAACTTCCTCGAAGCCAACCTGCCCGAGTCGTTCAACGTTCTGGTCAAGGAGCTGATGGCTCTGGGACTGGACGTGAAGCTGCACCAGGACGAACCCGTCCGCAAGCAGCTGCCGACCAAGGCGGAATAAGAGCGTAACCGGGGCAGGCGCAGCACGCGCCTGCCCCGGATGAAACTTTAACAACTAGTACCGCGAGGTAGATCAATGTCTTTGGATGATCTGTTCGCAACGCGAGGGGCTGCCGCAGACGGTCAGGCGAGCCGTATGCTGAAGTCCATCCAGATTGCCCTGGCGTCGCCGGAAAAGATCAGGGAATGGTCCTTCGGCGACGTCAAGAAGCCGGAGACCATCAACTCCCGGACCTTCAAGCCCGAACGCGACGGCCTGTTTTGTGCCAAGATCTTCGGTCCTGTGAAGGACTATGAGTGTAACTGCGGTAAATACAAGCGCATGAAGCACCGCGGCATCGTCTGCGAAAAGTGCGGTGTTGAAGTCATTGCGTCCAAGGTGCGCCGCGAGCGCATGGGCCACATCGATTTGGCCGCGCCCGTTGCCCATATCTGGTTCCTCAAGACCCTGCCCTCCAAGATCGGTACCCTGCTCGACATGACCATGGCCGACCTTGAAAAGGTTCTGTACTTCGATTCCTTCCTGGTCATGGACCCCGGTCAGACCAGCCTGCAGAAGCATCAGATCATTTCTGAGGAGCAGTACTATCAGGTCATGGACCACTACGGCGAAGACGCTGTAGAGGTCGGCATGGGCGCCGAGGCCATCAAGTCTCTGCTCGAAGAGCTGGACCTGCAGACCCTGCGGACCCAGCTGCGTGAAGAGACCCGGACCACGCGCTCCCAGACCAAGAAGAAGAAGCTCACGAAGCGCCTCAAGATTGTCGAGGCCTTCCTTGAGTCCGACAATAAGCCCGAGTGGATGATCATGGACGTTGTTCCAGTCATTCCGCCCGAGCTGCGTCCTCTGGTGCCTCTGGACGGCGGCCGCTTTGCGACCTCCGACCTGAACGACCTGTACCGCCGCGTCATCAACCGTAACAACCGCCTCAAGCGCCTCTTGGAGCTTGGCGCGCCGGATATCATTATCCGGAACGAAAAGCGTATGTTGCAGGAATCCGTTGACGCGCTGTTCGACAATGGCCGCCGTGGCCGAGCCATCACCGGCACCAACGGCCGCCCCCTGAAGTCCCTGTCTGACATGATCAAGGGTAAGCAGGGCCGCTTCCGTCAGAACCTGCTCGGTAAGCGTGTCGACTACTCCGGCCGTTCCGTCATCACCGTGGGCCCGCACCTGAAACTGCATCAGTGCGGTCTGCCCAAGAAGATGGCTCTGGAGCTGTTCAAGCCCTTCATCTACTCCAAGCTGGAGGCGAGGGGACTGGCCAGCACCATCAAGAGCGCCAAGAAAATGGTTGAGCGCGAAGATTTGGTGGTGTGGGATATCCTCGAAGAGGTTGTCCGCGAATACCCCATCCTGCTCAACCGTGCGCCCACGCTGCATAGACTCGGTATTCAGGCCTTTGAGCCCACCCTTGTTGAGGGTAAGGCCATCCGCCTGCATCCGCTGGTCTGCGCCGCGTACAACGCGGACTTTGACGGCGACCAGATGGCCGTCCACGTTCCGCTTTCCGTGGAAGCACAGATCGAGTGCCGTGTTCTGCTTATGAGCACCAACAACATCCTGTCTCCGGCCAACGGTTCGCCTATCATTGTGCCGTCTCAGGATATCGTTCTCGGCCTGTACTACATGTCCTGCATGCGCTCCTTCCAGCGCGGCGAGGGCAAGGTGTTCCCGGACAAGTGGGAAGTCATTTCCGCGGTGGACGCCGGTGCTGTCAGCGAACATGCCCGCATCAAGGTGCGCATGGACGGCGAGCTTGTGGAAACCACCCCCGGCCGCATCCTCCTCAGCGAGCTGCTGCCCGAGGGCGTTCCCTTCGAGCTGGTCAACTGCGTGCTGGACAAGGGCAACATCAAGCGCCTTGTGGGCGAGACCTACCGTCACGCCGGAACCAAGGCGACGGTCATCCTTTGTGACCGTATCAAGAACTTCGGTTACGAGTACGCCACCCGTGCGGGTGTGACCGTTGCTGTTCAGGACCTCAAGATTCCTGAGCGCAAGGTCCGCATCCTGGGTGACGCGCAGGACGAAGTTGACTCCATCGAATCCCAGTACCGTGATGGTATCATCACGCGTACAGAGAAATACAACAAGGTCATCGACGTCTGGACCAAGTGCACCAACGACATCTCCCGCGAGATGATGCAGGCCATGTCCATCGACGTCGTTACCGACCCGAAGACCGGCAAGACCGAGGAAAATCCCTCCCTCAACCCGATCTTCATGATGGCGAACTCTGGTGCTCGTGGTAACCAGGACCAGATGCGCCAGCTGGCAGGTATGCGTGGTCTGATGGCCAAGCCTTCGGGCGAAATCATCGAGACGCCGATTACCTCCAACTTCCGCGAAGGCCTCTCCGTGTTGCAGTTCTTTAACTCCACTCACGGTGCTCGTAAGGGCCTTGCGGATACCGCGCTCAAGACCGCGAACTCCGGTTACCTGACCCGCCGACTCGTCGACGTTGCTCAGGATATGACCGTCAGCGAAATGGATTGTGGCACGGTGGACGGTCTGGAAATGACCGACCTCATCAAGGCCGGCGAAATCCAGGAAAAGCTGTCCAACCGCGTGCTTGGCCGCGTGACGCTGCACCCCGTGCACCATCCGGATTCCGGCGAGGAGATTATCCCCGCAGGATCCCTCATCGACGAGAAGCTTGCGCAGCTCATCGACGAGACGGGCGTGTCGTCCATGACGATCCGTTCCGGCCTGACCTGCCAGAGCGAGCACGGCGTGTGCGCCATGTGCTACGGCCGCGACCTTGCTCGCGGACATCTGGTCAACGTCGGCGAGACGGTCGGCATCATCGCCGCCCAGTCCATCGGCGAGCCGGGAACGCAGCTGACGATGCGTACCTTCCATATCGGTGGTACCGCATCCAAAGAAATCGAACAGTCCTCGCACATTGCGACCCATCCGGGCCGCGTGACCCTGTCCCGTGTCAAGACGGTTAAGAACCGTGACGGCATGTACATGGTCCTCGGCAAGTCCGGTCAGGTCGGCGTTGTTGACGACGAGGGCCGCGAGCGTGAAAAGCACGTCCTGCCTTCTGGCGCTGTGCTGCACGTTGTGTCCGAACAGGAAGTGAAGAAGGGCGAACTGCTCGCTGAGTGGGACCCCTTCAACGAACCGTTCGTCA
>NZ_JBUDSW010000111.1:0-11321 GCF_054921475.1 Desulfobaculum sp.
CGGGTTCCGGGTGAATAGCGGCGAGTATAAGCTGATGGGCCTTGCGCCGTATGGCAGGGACGGCAGCGAGCGCGTGCGCGAGTGGAAGGCGCGGATTCTCGGTGAGCTGGTGGACCTGCGCGAGGACGGCTCCCTGCTGCTGAACATGGAGTATTTCAATTACGCCACGGGCCTGACCATGTGCTGCAATGACAAATGGCAGCGGCTGTTTGGCATTGCCCCGCGCCAGCCGGAGACGGAGATTTCGCAGGAATATATGGACATGGCGCTAGCCATCCAGCAGGTGACGGAGGAGGCGGTCTTTCGGCTGGCGCGTACGGCGCGGGAGCTGACGGGGCAGAGCAACTTGGTGATGGCTGGCGGCGTGGCGCTGAACTGTGTGGCCAATGGCAAGCTGATCCGCGAGGGCGTGTTTGATGACGTGTGGGTGCAGCCTGCGGCGGGCGATGCCGGGGGCGCACTGGGCGGGGCCTATGCCGCGTGGCATATCTGGAAGGGCGAGGAGCGCCCGGCGCCGGAGGGCGACGCTATGCGCGGGGCGTATCTGGGGCCGGAGTTTGAGGCCGGGGCGATACTGCGCGCGGCGCGGCGGTTTGGCGCGGTGTATGAAACGCATGATGATTATGATGCGCTGTGCGAATTGGTGGCGGGGTATATTGCCGAGGGCAAGGTTGTCGGGTGGTATCAGGGGCGCATGGAATTTGGCCCGCGCGCGCTGGGCAACAGAAGCATCGTCGGCGACCCGCGCGACCCGGAGATGCAGAAAAAGTTGAACCTGAAGATTAAATACCGCGAGGGATTCCGGCCCTTTGCGCCGTCCGTGATGGATGAGGAACGCCAAGCGAATTTTGACCTTGATAGACCGTCGCCATATATGCTGGTGGTGGCCCCGGTGGCTGAGGGCGTGCAAAAGCCGCTGCCGGAGGGCTACGCGGAAATGCCCATGTACGAGCGGCTGTACGTCCAGCGCTCGACGATTCCGGCGGTGACGCATGTGGATTACTCCGCACGCATCCAAACGGTGCACCGGGAGACGAATCCCCGCTATTGGGCGTTGATTGATGCCTTCCGGCGTCGTACGGGCTGTGGGCTGGTGGTGAATACGAGCTTTAACGTGCGCGGGGAACCCATCGTATGTACGCCGGATGACGCGTATACGTGCTTTATGCGCACGGAGATGGACGTCCTTGTCATGGGCGACATGGTTTTTGTGAAGGAGCGCCAACCCGCGTGGAACGAGGATGGCGACTGGCGCGAGAGCTTTGAACTGGATTGACGGATGTGCGGGAGAGGGGCCAAGCGACGAGGCGCACAACGTGCGGGGCCGGGCCGCCTGCGCCATACCGCCAGCCTGCGTTCTGCTTGCCCAGAGCGTGCCCCTGCGCACGGCATGAGTGAGAGACGTGGCGCGCCCCCGCGCGGCAGGTGGGCCGAGCAAAAGAAAAAGCCCCCGGAGCGTTGGCTCGGGGGCTTTGTTGTGGCGTGTGGTCGCTCTGCGCTATTGGGCGAAGCGGTCGTAGACCTTTTTGAAGCCTTCGGCGGAGCGGCGGATGACTTCCTCGCCCACACAGAACGTGAGGCGGAAGTGGCCGGGACAGCCGAAGCAGGAGCCGGGCACCGCGAGGATGCGCTCTTCCTGCAGGGCGGCGCAAAAGGCCTTGTCGTCCCCGCCGGGCGCCTCGGGGAAGAAGTAGAACGCGCCCTTAGGCATCACGAAGTTGTAGCCCGCATCGTCGAGCACGCGGGTCATGGCCTTGCGGCGTTCGGCGTAGACGGTGACGTTCACCTGCGAGCCGATGGCCTTGGCCATAAGCACCTGCCCGATGGCCGGAGCGTTCACAAAGCCAAGGATGCGGTTGGTCAGGGTGATGGCCCCGATAAACTCGCGCATTTCCGGCATGCTGGGCGAGGGAACAACGTAGCCCACGCGCTCTCCGGCAAGGGAGAGGTTCTTGGAGACGGAACTGATGGTGACGGCGTAGGGGTACAGCGGCAGAATGGAGGGAACCTCCACCCCGTCAAAGGCGAGGAAGCGGTACGGCTCGTCCGCGATAAGGAAAATGGGGCGGCCGTATTCCTCGGTCTTTTGGGTGAGCAGGGCGGCCAGTTCGGTCAGCTGCTCGCGGGTGTAGACCACGCCGGTGGGGTTGTGGGGCGAGTTGATGAGCACGGCGCGGGTCTTGGCCGTGATGGCGTCGCCTATGGCGTCGATGTCCAGCTCAAAGGTGCCGGGGCGCGCGGGCACAGGCCGCAGGTTGCCGCCGTGGTTGCCCACATAAAAGCCATATTCCACAAAATAGGGGGACGGACAGATGACTTCGGCACCCGGCTCAAGCACGGCGCGGAACATGGCGTTCAGGCCGCCAGCGGCGCCGCAGGTGATGATGAGGTCGTCCGCGTCGATGGCGATACCCTGTTCGCCGGAAAGATACTCGGCAAGGGCCTTGCGCGCGAAGGGATAGCCGGAGTTCGGCATATAGCCGAAGGTAAAGGGCTTGTCGGCGTCGGCGGCCAAGTCGGAGAGTGCCTGCCCCACTGCGGGCGGTGCGGGAAGGTCCGGGTTGCCAAGGCTGAAATCGCACACGGCGTCTTCGCCGTATTTCGCCTTGAGTTCCAGCCCGGCCTCGAACATCTTCCGGATCATGGATGCGCCCTTGAGATGTTCCGTAATTTCAGAGGCCAGAATCTGCATAGCTCTATCCTTTTTGCAAGTGCCGCAAGCGCCCCGTTGCGAAGAGGGCGCTTACGTTACGGTATCCGTGTTCCCCGTGTGTTGCGTCAGGGAACGGTCAGTCCCAATTTTTTATATTCGGAGATCTTGTTGCGCAGGGTGCGCACAGAGATGCCCAGAAGCTCCGCCGCCTGCGTGCGGTTGCCGTCGGTCTGCTCCAGCCGCTTGAGGATGGCTATGCGCTCAATGTCCTGCAGGCGCATATCGTTCGCGCCAAGGGCGTCCTCCAGCGGAGAGTCGTCGTCAGCGGCAGCGTTCACGTCATCCTCGGGCAGTGCGCCGAGAACGTCGTCCTCCGGCAGGGGCCAGGAGTCCGAATCCAGCAGAAAGTGCACCTCGCGGATGGGTCCGTCTCCGGCAAGCAGGACGGCGCGTTCCATGAGGTTTTGCAGCTCACGCACGTTGCCCGGCCAGTCGTAGGACAGCAGCCACTGGCGCGCCTCGTCGGAGAAAGCCAGCTTGGGCAGCGCGTATTCTTTGGTATAGTGGTCCACAAAGAACTGCGCAAGCAGGATGATGTCCTCGCCGCGTTCACGCAGCGGGGGCAGGCGCAGGGGGATGACGTTCAGGCGGAAGAAGAGGTCTTGTCGGAAGGTCTTTTCCTTGACGCTTTCCTCAATGTCGCGGTTGGTGGTGGCAAGCACGCGTACGTCCACCTTGACGGTGTCCGAGCCGCCAACGCGGTCGATTTCGCCTTCCTGCAATACGCGCAGCAGCTTGGCCTGCAGGCCGAGGTCCATCTCGGTGATTTCATCAAGGAGGATGGTGCCGCCGCTGGCAAGCTCGAACTTGCCGAGCTTGCGGCTTATTGCGCCGGTAAACGCGCCCTTTTCATGGCCGAAGAGTTCGCTTTCCAGCAGATGTTCGGGCAGGGCCGCGCAGTTGATGGCCACAAAGGGGCCGCCGTCGCGCTTGCTTTTGTGGTGCAGAAAGCGGGCGAACATTTCCTTACCGGTGCCGGATTCGCCGGAGATAAGGACGGACGCCTTGGAGGGCGCAACCTGCGCGGCAAGGGCCAGCACGCGGCGCATGACGGGGTGGCGGCCAATGATGGTGACGCCGGACCCGGACCCGCTGGCGGAGGCGGCGGGCGCTTCTGCGGCCTGCGGGGCAGGCTTTGAGCCGTTGGACTGCGGCAGAACGGCGCGGATTTTTTCCCAGATGAGGGGCTCCAGCCAGTAGTCGCGCGCGCCAAGCTCAAGGATGCGCCGCGCTTCGGATGCGGAGCCGCGCTCGGTAAAAACGATGACGGGCGGAAAGTCCGCCACAGTGGCTGCGTGGCTCAGCAGGTCGTCGACCTTGTAGCCCGGCAGCGTGCTGGCGGAAAACACAACGCACGGCCCACTCTTGGCGATAAAGTCAAGAGCGCCGGAAAGGTTCTCGGCCAGTCCCGCGGTGATGCCTGCTTCCTTAAAGGCAGGAAACAGCTCCGTCACGGACTGGGGTTTAGACAGAAAAAGTATGGTCTTGCCCGACATGAGACAAGTCAATATCCTTTCCGCCGAGTATTTTCAATCGTTTGGCCGCCAGGAGGACGTGTCTTCCCGCCGCGGCGGCGGTCTGATGGCGGGAAGGGGCCGCACCCTCGGCGTTGGTGCCGGCCTCTCGTCAAAAACGTGGACACACGGTCAAAAAAGGAGAACCCATGAACGGTTCCGATCTGCTGGCCCTTTTTGCGCAGATAGCAGAAGGGGGCCTGTCGCCCGATGCAGCGCTGGAGCGCTTTACGGCCATGCCCATCGCGGAGCTGGCGGCCGGCGTTACCCTTGATCCGCACCGCCTTGCCCGGACCGGTGTTGGTGAAGTGGTCTTCGGCCCTGGCAAAACTTTGGCGCAACTGGAAACCTGTCTTCGTGGGTTGCAGGATGCAGGCCAACCTGCGCTAGCCACCCGTGTGGCGCCGGAAAAAGGCTACGCGCTCGGCGAGCGTCTGCCTAGTGGAATCTACCATGAACAGTCCGGAATGTTTATTCTTGGTGCGGATTTGGGCCTTGAGGGACCGTATCCGCAGCGGGGCGAGGTGTGCGTGGTGACGGCTGGGGCCTCGGATATGGGCGTGGCGCTGGAGGCCTACGGCGCGGCGCGGTTCTTTGGGCTGGACTGCGGGCTGGTGACGGATGTTGGCGTGGCGGGCGTGCACCGGCTGACGCCGCATCTGGAGGCCTTGTCGAGTGCGGCGGTGCTCATTGTGGTGGCCGGGATGGACGGCGCACTGCCCAGCGTGCTTGCCGGACTTGTGTCCCCGCCCATTGTTGCGGTACCCAGCACATCGGGCCGGGAAAATCAGATGGGCGGCGTGTCGTCACTGATGGCTATGCTCAACTCCTGCTCCCCCGGCGTTTCCGTCATGAATATCGACAACGGCTTCGGCGCGGCGGCCTTCGCCGCCAAGGTGGTGCGCGCCGTGCACAGAGCGCCCAAGCCAAATCCGGCGAAAGCGGAGGACTGAGTGGACGAATTGCAAACAGCCCCGGCGCGTGGGCACATGCCCTTTTGCGTGCGCATCGCCGACGCCGGGGTGGACGACATATGTGATATTGCCGCCGTTGCGGATTTTTTGCAGAACAGCGCGGCGGGGCACGCCGCAGACCTTGGCTTTCATAACGACGTGCTGGCCGCCGAGGGGGTGGCGTGGGTGCTGGTGCGCGAGTATATCGCCATGGACCGCTACCCCGCCATTGGCGAGCCGGTTACTGTGACCACATGGCCCGCGTCCCTCACGCGTACCCGTGCGCGGCGCGACTTTGTGCTCACCGGGCGCGATGGCGAGCGCCTTGGCGTCGCCACCAGTGTGTGGGTGACCATTGATGTTGCCAGCCGCCGCATTGCGCCCATACCGGCCATCGTGGCCGCCGCCTATCCGGATACGCCGGACCACAGCGTGGAATTGCCCGCAGGCAAGGTCCCCCGCCTTGGGGACGACGCCACGCAGCGCACGGCCCGCATCCTGACGCGGCGCAGCGACCTCGACAGCAACGGCCACGTGAACAATGTCCACTATGTGGAGTGGGCCATGGAGGCCCGCCCGGAGGACCTGCCCGCGCGTCCGCTGACCTGCGATATCACCTTCCGCGCCGAGGCCGGAGCGGGGCAGATGCTCCTTTCCCACGCCGGGCGTGTGGACGGCAGGGTGCTGCACAGCCTTGTGCGCGAGGAGGACGGCGTGGAGGTGGCCCGGCTTGCCACCACGTGGCCGAAGGCCGCTATTGCATAATTGGGCGCCTGCTTGGCGCGCTGGGCAGGCGGTCGCCCGTGGAGCGTGGCTCCGCGTTGGCGCGGCGTGTTTTCGCGCTCCGCATCGCTGTATCGGCACAAGATATCCCGGAGCGTGCTCCCCGTCACATTGACCAGACAACGGAAAGGACGACTGATGACTTCAGACATTTTCGCCTCGCGCCGGAACAGACTGCGCATGAAGCTTGTGGAGCATGGCCTTGATGCGGTGCTCATCTCCTTTGCGGCCAACAGATACTACCTGAGCGGCTTTGAACTGCACGACCCGCAGTGCAACGAGTCCTCGGGCATGGTGCTGGTGACCCGCTCCGGCGAGGACTGGCTGTTGACGGACTCGCGCTTTGTGGACGCCGCCGCGCGGCTGTGGGACCCGGAGCGTGTGTTTATCTACAAGGCCCCCCGGCACGACAGCATCGGTGCGTTTTTGCGCGACCAATGCACCGGGCCTGTGGGGTTCGAGAGCACGAGCTTCAGCTACCGCTTTTGGAAGGACCTGTCCGGCCACGTGAGCCTGATGCCCACCACGGGCATGGTGGAAAAGCTGCGCCTTGTGAAGGACGAGCGGGAAATCGCCGCCATGCGCGCCGCCTGCGCCCTGAACCACAAGGTCTTTGAGCAGGTGGAGCGCGACGTACTGCGCCCCGGCCTCACCGAAGCCCAGTTGGCGTGGGAGATTGAAAAGCGCTACCGCGAGCAGGGCGCAAGCGAGCTGGCCTTTGCCACCATCGCTGCCGTTGGTCCCAATGGCGCACTGCCGCACGCCATCCCCGGCGCGGACACCATCACGGAAAACTGCCCGGTGCTCATCGACAAGGGGTGCCGTGTGGATGATTATTGCTCCGACCAGACCCGCACCTTTTGGGTGGGGGACGCGCCAACGGACGCCTTCCGCTACGCCCTCGACAGAACGCGCGAGGCGCAGGCCGCGGCCATCAAGGTCATTCGTCCCGGCGTGCCTATCCGCGCGGCGTACGATGCTGCAGTGGACGTGTTTGCAAAGTATGGCGCGGAGAAGCATTTTACGCATTCCCTCGGCCACGGCGTGGGGCTGGAGACGCACGAACAGCCCGGCGTCGGGCCGCGAAGCGATGGCGAATTCCGCCCCGGTATGGTGGTTACGGCGGAGCCGGGGCTGTATTATCCCGAGTGGGGCGGCATCCGCTGGGAACACATGGTGCTGGTCACCGAAGACGGCTGTGAGGTTTTGTGAGAAAACGACGTATAGGAAAGGCCAAAAGCCGCGCCTACGCGGAGGCGGCAATCCGCCCCGCGCGCTCGCGCCGCGTGTATTTACGCATGAATCCGGCGGATATGGCGTACCTCAAGTTTATTCTGGAGGGGTATGACAATTTGGCCTATTTGAGTACAGTGGACAGGTACAGCGCTGTGGCGCAGTTTGTGTATACCAAAGGGCAGGAACGCGAGGCGCTAACCTTCCTTGAGGATATGCGCAAGGAACTCGGCTTCACCATTATCAAATCCTGCACCGGAGAATAACCACAAGGACGGCTGAGCATGGGACGCACCCGGAGAATGGCGATTGTGAGCGTGTTGGCCTTGGTGAGCCTTGTCTGTCTTGGAATGGGCAGCATGGGCCAGTCCGTAAAAGTGACCAAGGTGCCCGAGCCGGACCGGCTGTTCACCGCCGAGGTGGTGGACGCCGAGGATACGTCCTACACCGTGCGCGACTTCTCCGTAGAGGGGCTGACGCTGGTGCCGGTCACCCTCGGCAAGGCCGAGGTCAGCATTGACTTTGCCGCCATCCGCAGTGTGGAGTTCCAGTACGATGAGCCGACCCTTGCCGCCGTGGTCACCTACCGCGACGGCAGTACCCGCAAGGTGCGCGTGGAGCCGGGGGTGAACTTTTATGGCCGCACCAAGTGGGGTATGCTCCGCCTTGCCGCGCGCGACGTGCGGCGGGTGACCTTTGTGCAGCAGGAGGCGACGCCCGCGCCGTAATCCCGCTCCCGAAAGACATATGACAAGGCCCGCACCGGATGCATCCGGTGCGGGCCTTTTTTGCGTGTATGGCGCGGGTTAGCTGTCGCCGCGGTGGACCGCCAGCGGGGCAAAGGCCTGCTGCACGGGCATCAGCTCAATGGAGTTGATGTTGACGTGCGCAGGCTGGCTGGCCGCCCAGAAGATGCTCTCCGCTATGTCCTCCGGGGTGAGGGGGGAGACATTTTCGTAGACTTTGGCGGCCTTTTCCGCGTCGCCCTTGAAGCGGACCACGGAGAATTCGCTCTCCGCCAGCCCCGGCTCAATGTTGGTGACGCGGACGGGCGTGCCAAGCAGGTCCGCCCGCAGGTTGCGGGAGAACTGCTTCACGAAGGCTTTGGTTGCGCCGTAGACGTTGCCGCCCGGGTAGGGGTAGGTGCCCGCGATGGAACCAAGGTTCACAACGTGGCCGCGTCCGCGCTGAATCATGCCCGGCGCGATGAGGCGGGTCATGTACAACAGACCCTTGATGTTGGTGTCGACCATGGTTTCCCAGTCGCTGAAGCGGCATTCCTGCGCGGGCTCCAGACCAAGGGCCAGACCGGCATTGTTCACCAGCAGGTCGATGTTTTTGAACTCCTCAGGCAGGGAGGACAGGGCCTCTTCAATGGCTTCGCTGTCGCGCACGTCGAACTGCAGGGGGTGAACCTTGGCCGGGGCCAGTTCGTCCACAATGGCGTCAAGGCGGGACTTGCGGCGGCCGGTGATGACCACCGTCCAGCCCTCTGCGGCAAAGCGGCGGGCTGTGGCAAGGCCAAATCCGGCAGTGGCGCCGGTGATGAGTACGGTTTGAGACATGGAGGATCCTCCTCTGTGGTTGCATGAGCATGAAATGAATGGGCAAGGTGTACCGCATCATGGGGGCAGTGCACAACAGGCTGGGGCCACTCTTCCCGCAGGGCACCCGGAACTGTCGTCGCGCTGTCACAAATGGTCTGTTTTGGTTTGTAGAGGTTTATCTTACTGAAACGTGTGAGAAATATTGACGATTATGATCTTGAATCAGTAGCACAGTCAGTTCGGACGGTGTGGTTTTTGTGATCATGCCGGGGAGTTGTGCGGGCGGACGTCTTTGTACGTGGTCTGGGGTGCCGCCTGCCTATTGGGAACCGGACCAGAAGAGGGAGAGGACAGATGAGCGTAAGAAGAGCTGTGCTGTGCGCTGGGTTGTGCGCGCTGCTGGCGTGGTGTCCTGCCGCCTTTGCCGCGGATGATGCCGACACGCCGGTCTTTGAACTGGGCGAGGTTGTCGTCAGCGCCAAGGGGCCCACGGGCGTGGAAAAGGTTACCAACGTCAGCGAAGTGACCGCGCAGGAAATCAAGGCCGCGGGCGTGACGTCCCTCACCGGAGCCATGCGCCTGTTGCCGGGGGTCTACATCCGCACCAGCACCGATGGCGCGGCGCGCGTTGATATGCGCGGCATGCGTACGAGGCAGGTCATCCTGCTGCTGAACGGCGTGCCCATGAACTCCACCTTTGACAACCAGTTCGACCCCGGCTTTGTTCCGGTGGAGAACATTGCCCGCATCAAGGTGACCAAGGGCGCAAGCTCCGTGCTGTATGGCTCCGGCGGCAATGCTGGCGTTATCAACATCATCACCAAGCGCGGCGGGAAAGACGCCGAGGGCAGCGTGACCGCCCGCATCGGCGATGGCAACGAGCGCTACGGGCAGGCCACCTTTGGCGGCAGCAATGACAACGTGAGCGTGTTCGCCTCCGGCAGTATCTATGACCGCGATGGCTACAACACGTCGGATTCCTTCGACGCCACGGACGAGTCGCTGGAAGACGGCGGCAGGCGCGAGAACTCCGACCGCAGCCGCCGCACCATGTTTGTGAACACCGTCATCACCCCGGAAGAGGGCACTTCCATCGGCCTCGCCCTCAACATGCACCAAGGCTCCTATGGCAAGCCCAATGTCGCCGACGCCAGTGGTGATTTTGCCAAAAAGGCCAAGTTCGAGCGCATGGACGATTCCGAGGGCTTTGGCGCGCAGCTTGGGGTGACGCATGAGTTTGATATGCCTCTCACCGTCAAGGGCTGGGTGTATGCCAATGTGCTGTCCGAGCTGGAAAAGCAGTACGATGATGCCAACTACGATATTCAGGAAAAGGGCAAGGACTACGAGTCCGACACCAAGCGTGTAGGCGGCGCGGTGCAGGCGCGGTACGACTTTGGCGCGCCCGGCGCGCTGACGGCGGCGCTGTCGGCGGAGCGGACGTCGTGGAAGTCCACGCTCACCAAGAAGCCGGACAAGCCCTCCAAGACGGAAGTCATTGAAGACGACCGCGCCGTGGGCTACTGGAACGCCGCGCTGGAATACGAGGTCAGCCCCTTTGACCGCTTTGGCGTGGTGTTGGGCGCGGGCATGCATGGGCAAAACCGCTCCGACGAGACGGACTCCGACGATTGGAGCTGGCTTGTCGGCACGCATTATGACCTCTTCGACACCACCTCCCTGCGCGCCTCCGTGTCGCGTAAGGTGCGCTTTCCTTCCGTGAAGCAGCTGTACGACGTGGACTCCGGCAACAGCGACCTCGACGCGGAAAGCACCATGCACTACGAGATTGGTGTGGATCAGGCCATCCCGGCCATCCAGACGGACCTGAGCCTCAGCCTGTTCCGTATCGACGCCGAAGACTTCATCGAAAAGGTCGGCACGGCCGATATCTACGAGAACAACGACAAGTACCGCTTTACGGGTGTGGAGGTCGCTGGCGAAAATACCACCATCGAGAATCTGCGTCTGCGTGCGGCCTACACCTACCTCGACGCGGAAAACCGCTCCGACGAGGCCGCGTTGGACGAGCTTCAGCACCGCCCCGAGCACAAGGTGACGGTGGAGGGCTGGTACGACCTGCCCATGGACTTCTCGGTCTATGCCTCGTGGATGTACGTGGGCCGGAGTTGGGCGTTTAATAAAAAGGCGACGGAAAAGACGGCCATGAACACCTACAACGTGGTGGACCTGCGCGTGACCAAGGGCTTCATGGACAATACCCTTGAGGTCTTTGCCGGTGCGGACAACCTCTTTGATGAGGATTACGAGGAGGGCTACGCCCTGCCGCGTCCCGGCCGTCAGGTCTATACGGGAGTGACATGGAACTTCTAACCGCAGCCCCGCGATGAGCGGGCAGCGGACTGTGCTGGAGGTGCGCGGCTACGCGCACCTCTTGCCGCACGGTGGCGGCAAGGCAGGGCGCCTTCCTGACTTTTCGGTGAAGTCGGGGGAGTGCGTTTTGCTGTGTGGGCCGTCCGGGTGCGGCAAATCCACCTTTTTGCTGGCGGCGGCCGGGCTGATAGAGTCCGGCCGCGTCTGCGGCGAGATGAGGCGCTTTCCGTCCGTTCCGGAGCAG
>NZ_JBUDSW010000112.1:0-11073 GCF_054921475.1 Desulfobaculum sp.
GGATACTCGTTCTTTCGGCATAGTCGAGAACGCCGTGCGGGGCAAGCTGCTTTGGAAAGTATTGCGTATGGATATGTAACTGTATGGCGCTGGGGCGCAAACAACAACGGGCGGAGCATGGCTCCGCCCGTGAGTAATGGTGCAGAAATTGTGTTGGCTAGACCGCTATGTCCAGCAGTGCGCCCGTCTGGAGGAGACCGGTCTGGTCCTGCCCCATTTCGCCCATGATGTTGCCTGCAAACATGGAGAATGACTGCCCGGCGTCGGCGCCAAAGCGCTCGGCGATGAGGGTGGTGGTCTTTTGCAGGGCGCTGCGCAGGGACGAGGGGGACAGCTTTTGATCCAGCGTCTCGCGCATGATGGTGGCGACGTCGCCCGCGGTATCCCTGCCGTAGGTGTCCATCACATGGGACATCACGTCGGGAATGGCCTGCGCGACGGGGTTCTTTTGCCCTGCGGCGTAGAACTTTTCCAGTGAGCCGTTGTCGAAAAAGTCGTTGATGGCGGCGTTGAGCTCACCATTGAATTGGCTCATGAGCGAGTCGCCCGCGGCCATGCCGTGGTTGCGGTCCACCATGCGCAAAACATCCAGCAGGCCCTTGCTGAGGGTCTCCTCGTCCGTATCTCCGGAGGCGTCAATGCGCCGTGCGACAAGCACCATGGCCGCGGCCTGTGCTTCTTCGCCAAAGTTTTCGCGGATGAACTTCATGGAGTTGTCCAGCGCCTTGGCAAGGGCGCTGCGTGTGGAGGAATCCTGCTCGCTTTCACGCGGGGCGAGGTTCAATACGAGATTTTCGCCGAAGGAGCGGGTGGTCTGTTCCTGCCGATGCGAGCGCGAGGTGGGAGAAACGGTCCGCACCGTGGAATCGGGCGAGAAGGGCAGTATGGGCTGTGCGGCGTATGTGACGTTGGCGATATCCATGATGACTCCTTGCCGTGATGTTGGCTGAAAGTCGTATCGGCTTTTTGTGGCAGAACATTAGACCCGCGGCGCAAAAAGGGCGGCGCTGCTGGGCGCAGGTGGGGGCGGGCGTGGCTAAGCTGTGGCGTTGGTTTGGCGCAGCAGCGTGTGTAGGTAGCTGGTATAGCAGTTCATAACGCCGGGAGGATTATCCCGCAGCTGCATGCCGATGAGGTGCGTCTGCCCGCTTCGCTCATTGGTTGTGCTCCAGACGGCGGTGGCCCTCAGTGTGGGTTCAAAGGGCAGGGCTTTGTCGATGATGGAGACGCGAAGGGGCGTGCCTGGAGATATGCCGTTGCCGTTGGTGACACAGGCGATGCCGCCTTCGCTGATGTCGCGGGTGCGGGCGTAGAGTTGGGGGTGTCCGTTTTGTTGGTCGGAGCAGAGCAGGTCCAGCGCGAGGAAGTGGCGCTCATGGGCGCGCATATCCTCGGCGCGGGTGCTGACGCGGTTGCGGCCCGAGCGCTTGGCCCGGTACAGGGCGCGGTCCGCCGCGGCGACAATGCTGCGCGGCGAGGTGCCGCAGGCAGGGAAGCCCGCCGCACCAATGCTGATGGTGACGATGGACAGGTCCGGCACCAGCAGGGAAAAATTTGTGCGCTCCACGGCGGTGCGGAAGCGCTCGCCCACGGCGTAGACGTTGTCCGGCCCGGTGCCGGGGAGGATGATGGCGAATTCCTCGCCGCCGTAGCGGGCCGCCCGGTCCATGCCGCGCGCCGTGCGCGTCAGGGTGGCGGCGATGGTCTGCAGGACAAGGTCGCCAGTTTGATGCCCGAAGTGGTCGTTAACGCGTTTAAAGTGATCAATGTCCACCATCAGCAGGGAAAAAGGCGTCCCCGCGCGGCGCGAGCGCTCAATCTCGCGCTCCAGCTCAAGGTTGAAGGCGCGGCGGTTGTACAGCCCTGTCAGGTCGTCGATGTGGGCAAGGCGTTCGCACTGCTCAAGGATGTGCGCCTCAATGGCGACCGGAGATTGCAGGCGTGGGTGCAAACGGGTGAAATAATCGGCCACCGTGGCGAAAATGCTGATGTCCTGTTCGCCAAGTTCGCGCATCCGCTGTTGATGGCGCAGAACGCCGAGCCAGTGCTCGCGGGCTTCGTCAGGGGGCAGGGAAATATGGGAAAGGAAGTAAATGGCGCGGCTGAAAATATCCGGGCTGTAGACGGCTTCCATCGCTTCGATGAATGCATGGAGGGACTCGCCCGGATCGGGCGATGTTGCCAAAAACTCAGGGAGTGTCGCCAGCGGCGATCCGCGTTGCCAATGTCCCATAAGGGCCTCCTGCGGTACTGGTGCGCGCTACAATGGCGCACGGTCCTTGGGATGCTCAAGCCTACGATAGTGGTGTCATCACGTCAATGCTGGCGCAGAAGTTAGGGTGCTAACTTTTCGTGTGGCCTTGAGAGTGCTTGGCGCAGGACGCCACGCGGCGCAAAAGGGAGGGGCGCGGCGTGGTGCAACATCTTGGATTTGTGCACTTTTGCGTTGCGGGGGGATGTGCTATCGTCCGGTGGACGACTCTTCATGCCGACGGTGTGTTCTGGAGAGGGGAGCGTGGGTACAGCCTGCGCTTTGGGAGGGCCATGCGGGGAGTGCCTGCGGCGCAAGGCGAAAAGGGCAGTAATGTCTGCGCGTGCTTTTGAGCGTTCTTCCATCACCTGCGGCGGGGGAGTCCGCCAACCCAGCCAAAATTGAGGGAGGGTAAGCCATGATGCTTCCACAGGATGAAGCGCGGACAAAATATTGCCCGCACCTGAAGGCGGAGGACGGGAAAATCCCCCTCTGTCAGGGCGTACAGTGTATGATGTGGCGCTTTCGCTATGCCGACAAGAACGGCGAGCATGATGAAGGCTACTGCGGGCTGGCTGGAAAACCCGCCGGGGCGCGGTAGCGCGCCCAAGCGGTGCTGTGGCGCCAGAGGGGCCACAGAGGCCAGCGCAGGCTGGCGGCTATTTGTCTGCGAGGCCGCGGGTGCTCCACGGGTGGGTGAATATCCAGTCGCCGCAGAGCAGGTTGCAGGGCGGCGCCGTTTCACCCGTGATGCGGTCGGCCGGGTTGAGGGCGGCGGCGTCCTCCGGGCTGACGGCAACGGCGCGTGCGGCGCAGCCGAGGCCGTAGGGCGGAAGGAGAGTGGACAAATCCGGGTCCGAGGCGTCGATATATTTGCCGCTGAGGGCGGCGCAGAAGTCGCAGGTGTTCGGCGTGTCCTGCACCTCGATGCGCAGGGCCGCGATGTCGCCGGACGGGACGGGGTCCTGCACGCGGGCGATGAGGCTGAGGGCTTCTGCCCTGCGGGCTTCATACCACTGCAAAAAGGCGTCGATGTCGGCGGGGTCGGCTTCATATTCCTCAAACATGCACCAGATGACCTGTCCGCTCAGGCGGCGGATGAGTGGGTGGCAGTCCACCAGTGCCGGGGGGAAATTCTGTGGATTGGACATGCCGCCCATGTACGGAAAAAGCGGCCGAAACGCAAGGCAATCCGGGCCTTGCGACCGCTACGGGGCGGGACGCGGCATGCAGGACCAACGCAAGGCGGCGTAAAAGGGGCAGAGCACTGCCGGAGAACAGGGCCAGAGTGGGGTACGGATGGCGCAGGAGTATGCATGTTGCGCCAAAAAGCGTTTCGTCACGCGCGTTTTGTGGTATAAAGGAAAATTTTGTACGATTTTGGTTGACTTTTACGCCCCGCCGCACGACTATGGAGTCAATGGAAAAAAGTTCTTTGAAAGATCAGCGATCCATTACCGCTTAAGAGGTTTTCTACTTCTTACGACTCCGGTCCGGCAACGCGAGCCGGGATGGGAATCCACCCACGCGCGGGGAGGTTCCGCCGGAGAGAATGAACAGGAAAAAAGCCCGTTCCCTGCTGGCCTGTGCCGCACAACGGGATTTTTTTGAAACACGCTTTTCGCGGGCGGCACCTGTTAAGCGGCAAGCGCATGCCGGGATGAATGACGCCAACGCGGAAGACCCTTCCGCGAAACGCGGCGCGAGTTTCGCGCCAGTATGGCCAGAATGTTTCGGTTGGCGTGTTAGTGTGCAACACTGAAGCGAACCTCAAACCAGTGTGTTGAGGCCGTGGATTTGGGCAACGACGGAAACCATTCCCTACTCCCCCCGATGGCTGTGAGGACAGTCGCCGGGGGGATTTGTTTTTTCTGCGGTGCGTGACGCAGGCCGGGGGCGCTGGTATGCTTGTACAAAGGCGTCCGGCGCACGGGGACAGCGTTGATGCAGGTCCGTAAGCCGTAGAGTGTTGGACGCAGGAGGACGGGCAATGCTTGGGAGCGTCTGGTGGCGGAAGTGGGCGGCACGCCGGAAAGGGGGGCACGCGGTTTTTGCGTGTGATGACGCCCTTGCGCGTGTGGCCGACTGCGTCATGGATGCCTGCGAATACGTTGTCGCCCTTGGCGGCGAGGCCCCGGCTAATGCCCTGCACCTTGCCGCCCGCGCGCAGGACCGGGAGTGCCTTGCCTGCGAACATGAAAGCGACCGCTACCACACCGCGCTGAATCTGGGCGCGGCCAGTAAGAATTTCTATCTCTACAACCTGACCCCTGCCGAATTTCTGCGGCATATCGACACGGAAAAACCCTACCTGTATTCCCGCGACGCTCTTGTTGTGCTGGATGTATCCGGTGGCGGGGCACGGCGCGACGTTCTTGCCGAGATAGAGCACATTTGTGGGCGCTTTGAAGGGGCGTTTGTGCTGCTGGTGGGGTGCCGGGTTCCGGGGGGAACGGGCTTTACCGCCACCCGCGTGGATGGGCACGACTTTTCCCTGCGTGACGCCCGGGTGTGGCGGCTGCTGGAGGGCGGCACCATTTTCTATCCGCGCTACAGAATAACGGGGCGACGGCGCGGCGCTGTCCCCGGCTGGGCGCTGGCGACCCTTGGGCGCAACGCGCTCTACACCTTCCCGGACGCCATCATGCGCGACCTGCGGCGGGTGGAGTAGGGGGGGACGACGTTTGTGGCCCGTGCAGTGCTGTGGATGATGGGCTGGCGGGGGACGCGGGGCTTTTGAGGTGCAGAATAGAGATTTCCCGGCACGGCGCACGGCGATGGAGAGCAGCAACGCGGCGCACAAGCCGGAAAAACGCAGCGCGGCGTCCTGCCGAAGCAGGGCGCCGCGCTGTGTTGTGGGGAAAGGGCAGGACGTTATTTGACGGAGTCAACAGGCAGGTCCGCGCCCTTCCATGCAAAGATGCCGCCGGGGTGACGGTAGACGTTGGTGTAGCCGAGGCGCTTTGCCCACATTGCGCCGTTGTGGCTGCGGGTACATTTCACGAAGCCGCAGTACACCACGATGGTCCGGTCCTTGTCGGGGCCAAGCAGGGCGGTGAAGTCGTCCACGGTTTTGCCGCCGGTTTCGGCGGTGTCCCACTCGTCCATTTCCGGGATGGGGAACAGGAACTGCTCCGCGCCGGGGATGTGGTTTTTGGCGTAGCTGGCCTCATAGGGCATGGTGTCGATGACGAGCATGTCCGGGTCGGCCTTCATGCGTTCGGCCAGTTCCTGCGTGGTGATGATGTCGTATCCGCCACGCTGCACTTCACGCACGAGCTTAACCGCGCTCTGCTCGGTTTCCACTTCCTTTTCAAATTTGTTGGTGCCGAAGAAGGCGGAAGCGTTGGCAGTCAGGCCAAGGACAAAAACAGCAGTGAGGACGAGGGTGGTCAGTGAGCCGTGGTGGCGCATCAGGAGGTTCCCCTTGTTGAAGGTCTGCGGAAAAAGACAAGCGCCGACAACGGGCGCAAAACCGCCCCGTTGGCCCGGCGCCACCAGTACGCGTAGGCAATAAGTCCCATGAACATGACATCGCGCGCAAAGGCCCAGCGCATCCCGCTGAAGAAGGATGGCTCCGTGGGCGCGGTGCTAAAGCAGCCGCAGGCGATATCAAGGCCAATGGCGATACCCCGGGCAAGGAAAACGAGAAAGATGGCGTTCATGATGGTGATGGCCCCAAGGCTGCCGCGGATGTCCGCAATCAGCCCGATGCCTGCGCCTACTTCCACAAAGGGCAGCACGTGCGCCGTGAGCTCGGACAGGGCCGTGGGCAAAATGCCGTAGCTGTCGATGGAGGCGGCAAAGGCCGGGATGTCCAGCATTTTGGTCAGCCCGGCAAAGATGAAAAGCCCCCCCAAAAGCACGCGCACACCACAATAGACGATGCGCGCATCACGAATGCGCCGCACCGTGCGGGCGGATAGTTCCTTTTTTCTCAATGTGTTGTCCTTGCTTTTCCGGATAGGGCGTAAGCCCTATTGTGATAGTTACGTTGGACGGGGCGGCGCGACCAATTGTTTGTTTGTATGCGTTGCCGCCTGGGCTATAGCGTGGAGTAATAGGACCTTGGCAAAAAATTGTCGGCGGGATGTCATTTCCGCTTGACAACGATTTCACTTTGATTGACTGTTCAACCAGTTCAAATATGCACAAAGTCCGACGCTAACGAGTTACGCCCCTGCCTGTCGCCACACTGTGGCACCGCCTTATCGCTGCGCTGGGTCTCCAGAATGCGGCATTAAATCGTAAATTTCTTTACACTTTCGCGTTCATGGGCGGGCAAGGTCTGCAAGCCTGCTGCGGCAGCTTGCAAAGAGGGGAGTGCTTGCGCAAGCCGTTTATGCTTGCGCAGCGTCGTCCATACACTGTTCGGAGTAGAGCACCATGACACTTTTGTACGACAGATCAAGAGGCAGGATATGCTGCCGCTGGAAAGAGCCGGCAGTCATGCGCTTTCAGGGCCGGGAGGTCGTTATCGACCGCCAGAAGCGCACGTCCGTGCGTGTGTCCGAGTTGGGCACCATCAATAAGCGCGACATGGCCGCCATGCGCCGATATGGCCGCAGCCGTGTGGTTTCCCTGTTCCACAAGGCGCTGCTGCGCTATGGCGTGTTTACCAAGAATTACACCCCGGAGCCGTGCCAGGTTTGCGGCGAAACACAGGGCGTGCGCGCCTGTTTCGACCCGGAAACCCACCGCCTTGCGTGGATGTGCCCCAAGCACGCCACCGCCATGAGCGAAGAGCGGCAGGATACGGCGCAGGCCGTGTAGCTGCCCTGTGACGCGATGCAACAAAAGCCCTCCGCACTGAGCGGGGGGCTTTTTTTGCGCCTCCCCTCCCGTGCTGGCCCGAGTGAGGGCGGGAGCATGAGGCGGAATGCCGTTTGGAGCGCCGTCCGTGACTGGAGAGGCATGGGGGCTGAATCCGGCGCTGGCGGCCTGATGTCCGGGGCGTCATGCGGGCGTTTTGTGCATACCACGCACCGTGCATGAACGCCGTGTTGCATGGCCGTGTGGGGGGCGGGTGTGGGCGAACAGGCTGGTATCGCTTGTGAAAATTATAAAAAGAGGCTGGGCGCTGTGCGCGTGGCCGGGCAAAGCTGGGGAGGGCGTGCCGCGATGGTGTAGAGCGCGTGCCGCGGCGAACAGGGCTTAGTCTGCGACTTCGCGGTGCACCTGTTCCGTGGTGCGTATGGATTTATCAAGGTCGATGCCGCTGCGCTCATCCGTCCCGCGCATACGGCGCGCGGCGCGGGTTTTGTTGTCGATGTCACGGTTGAGGATAAGGGCGGCCTTGTGGGCGAGGGCGGCGGCTAGCAGGTTCATGGGCGCGAGCAGAAACAGCACCTCTGGTTCACCCAGCAGCAGTCCGGCCATGCATCCGGTGCTGACAAGCAGGAGCGCGGAGCCAACGCCAATGGCCCCAATGTAGAGGTGCCCCAGCCCGCCAAGGGCGAGGGACATGACAAAGGCGGCCTGCGCGTTCTTCTTGCGCCGGGTTTTGCGCAGGCTGTCCGAGGCCATGCGCGCCAGATAGTCCCGTTTCAGCTGTGCGGCGTCGTCCCGCTTCTCGCCTTCCTTTCCCTGCCTCTCTGCGCCAAGGAGGTTCCCCGGACGCGCCACCTTGTCCCATGATGATCGTCCCGTGACGATAACACGCCCCGGGTCCACCGGTTTGGGGGGCCAGTCGCTGGGCGTCTGTGGCATGTCGAAGAACAGCGGCTCCAGCGTGGCGGGGCCGGGCGGGGAATTGTCGTGCGCCTGTGCGCCGTTGTCGCCCGCAGGGGCATGGGCCAAAGCGTCCGGGAGCGGCGGCGTTGCCGGGGATGTGGCAGGCGGCGCCGGCGGGGGGGTGCCCGCGCGCCGCGAGAGGGCTTCCGATGCGCTTTGCGTCAACCGGGTGAGCGTGCGCAGAAAGTCCTCGCGGTCGATGTCGCCGCGGCTGAGGGCTTCCTCAAGTTGCCGGATGCGTTCGGACAGGGCCGTGTCGGTCACGTGCTGCTCCGAAGTGGTGCGTGCGTGGTGAAGACTCCATATATTGTTATGCCTGAGAGGCGGGGCAGGAGCAAGACGGCGCAGCGCGTTTGGGGAAGGAGAATCATGGCCTTGCCCTTGCCTGCGGCAGTGGGTACTCTTCGCGCCAAGGTGCGCCGCGTTCACGGCGCGCGTTTAACCATACGGGGTTACGGAATGAAAAGCATTGAATGGACGGAAGACCTGCGCGTGAACATTGGCGAGATTGACGCGCAGCATCAGCGCATTATCACCATGATACAGACGCTGGACGCCGCATGGCGCCGGGGGGACCGCTCCGTCCTGCTCGATGTGCTGCGTGAACTGGTGGACTACACGCGGGAGCACTTTGCCGCAGAGGAAAAGTACATGGACCGGTTTCTCTACGACGGGTATGATGCCCATGTGGAGCAGCACATGGAGTGTAGCCTGAAGGCTACCGAATTCTATGGCGAATATCTGGGCGGCAATGAAGATTTGATGGAGGAGGTGCTGGAGTATTTGACCCAGTGGTTCCTAAATCATATCTCCGGCACGGATAAGAAGCTGGGCGCGTATCTGAACGGGCAGGGCGTGCGGTAGCTCGCCTTGCGTCCTGTGCGGGGCTCCGCGCATCATACAAGCACCATCACCAAGGACCGGCAGACAGCGTGACAACGCACGACGGAAACAGCATGGAGACAGACACACAGACCGAGGCCCGACAAAGCGCCATAACGCGGGGCCTGACGTATTTTTTTGAGACCGTAGCCCACGGGTTCGACTCCGTGCATGCCTTCTGGGAAGGGGAGATGACCTCGCGCCGGCTGGCGACGGCCATCGTTGTGGTGTTTTTGGGTTCGCTGGCAGCTATTGAGATGAACCGATGGGGGCTTCTCCCCGCGTCCCTCGCCCGTGTGGTGCCGACAAATCATTTTTATGCGGTGAACATGGCCTTTACCCTGCTGCTGCTTCAGGAGGTGATGCAGCTCGTGCTCACCCTGCCCCGGTCCTTTTCGCGGGCGGTGGGCAAGCAGTTTGAGATATTGGCCCTCATCCTTCTGCGCAGTTGCTTTAAGGAGCTCGTCAACATCCACGAGCCGTTGGTCTTTCCGCAGGATATGACCCCGCTGCTCCGCATCTTGTCCGATGGCATGGGCGCGCTGGTGGTGTTTGTGCTGCTGACGGTGTTTATCCGGGTAGGCAAGGTGCGCAAGGTGCACCACGACGGGGCGGGACTCTACGCCTTTGTGTTGACCAAGAAGGCGCTGTCGCTTTTGCTGCTGGCCCTTTTTGCGGTGCTTGGCGCCTACAACCTGTGGCTTGGTGTGTCCGGCGCGGAGATGTTCGACTTCTTCACGGTGTTCTACACCGTGCTTATCTTTAGCGATATTTTCATTGTGCTCATGGCCCAGCGGCATTTGCCGGGCTTTGTGGCCATGTTCCGCAACTCCGGGCTGGCGCTGAGCACGGTGTTTATCCGCCTCGCGCTGGTTGCGCCGCCATACTACAACGCCGCCATGGGCGTGGCGTCCGCGCTGTTCGCCATTATGATATCGCTGGCGTACAACTACTATATGACCGGGCGGCTCATCGCCAAAAGGCGGCGCTGACGGGACGGGATTTAGACTTTACGGTCCGTTGACTGGCCGGAAGGAGCGTGACGCTTCCTTTCGGCCTTTTTCATGGCGTCGCGAAAGTCGCTTTTCGCGCGGCGGTGGGCTTGTACCAAGAAGTAGATGGCGCCTCCGGCGGCAAGAAGGGCAAGCAGCCAACTCATGCGTCCTCCGTGTCGGAAGGGGGAAGGGAAGTGTGGCCCTCCCCGTGTACGTTGTCCTCACCGCCGGTTTCGCCGGAGGGGGGATTTTCGCAGACGTCATCCTTCCAGCGGTCGATGTCGTCGCGGTATTCCGCGAGGGGCAGGGCGCATCCGCAAGCCTTGCAGACAACCGTGGCGCGTGCTCAGCGTCCCTCAATGGCGGCGGGGCCGCCGCAGATGTGACAGGCAAGGCGAATGTCGTCCATGCTGGCTCCTGTGGCGGGCTAGGGCCCGCAGTGTGGGGCTGGTCCCTGCGGGGCTGGCTGGGCGCGGAGCCAGTCGCGGAATGCGGCTTCCGGCAAGGGCTTGGCGTAATAGTAGCCCTGCGCCGTAACGCAGCCGAGGGAGCGCAGAAAGTCCAGCTGCGCCTCATTCTCTACGCCTTCGGCCACCACGGTCAGTTCCATGCTTTTGGCCATGGCCTGAATGGTGCTGGTGATGGCCGCGCTCTTTTTGTCGTTCTCCACGTTGCGGATAAAGGCTTGGTCAATCTTGAGGGTGTCCAGCGTGAATTCCGTCAGGTACGACAGCGACGAATACCCTGTGCCGAAGTCGTCCACGGCGATGGTGACGCCAAGGCGCTTGAGGCTTTTGAGCGTTTCGGAAACGCGTACCACGTCCTGCACCAGCAGGGCTTCGGTGATTTCCAGCTCAATGAAGCGCGGGGCAAGGCTGTGCTCCTTCAGGCAGCGCTCCACCATGGCCACGATGTTACTCTCAAGGAACTGGCGCGGGGAGAGGTTGACGGCAATGCGCAGGTCCTCGTGCCCGGCGGCGTGCAGGCGGCTGCATGCGGCGCAGGCTTCGCGCAGCACCCATTCTCCAACAGGCACGATAAGGTCGCCCTTTTCCAAAATGGGGATGAACCGGATGGGGGAGACAAGCCCCCAGTCGGGGTGGTTCCAGCGGATGAGGGCTTCTGCCCCGGTGACGTGCCCGGAGTCGATGTCCACCTTGGGCTGGTAGTACAGCTCAAGCTCGACGCCGGCGTGGTCGGCGCGCAGGCCGT
>NZ_JBUDSW010000113.1:0-11022 GCF_054921475.1 Desulfobaculum sp.
GCGTGTTGACCGGCCTCGTGCTGATGCTGTTCAGCTACTGGTACTCCAAGAAGAACGGCTGGATGGGTGAACAGAAGGAACGCTCTGTCGCCTCCATCTGCAAGGCCTTTTGGGATGCCAAGCTGGCGCTGATGGTGCCGGTCATCGTCCTCGGCGGCATCTACGGCGGTCTGATGACGCCGACGGAAGCCGCCGCCGTGGCCGCATTCTATGGCCTTATCGTCGGCCTGTTCATCTACAAGGGGCTGAATAAGGACAACATTGTGGACGCGTTCATGAACGTGTGCTCCACGTCCGCCATTGTTATCGTACTGATGGCTATGGCGACCATCTTCGGTTACGTGATGACCGTGGAACAGGTGCCCGCAAAGATAGCCTCGTTCATCCTTGGCGTGACGGACAGCAAGATTGTCATCCTGCTGCTCATCAACGTGCTGCTCCTGTTCATCGGCACGTTCATGGAAGCCCTCGCCGCCATTGTTATTCTGGTGCCGATCCTGCTGCCCATCGTGGTCAAAGTCGGCGTGGACCCCGTCCACTTCGGCATCATCATGGTTGTGAACCTCGCCATCGGCTTCATCACGCCCCCCGTCGGCGTCAACCTGTTCGTGGCGTCCAGTGTGGGCAAGGTGAAGCTGGAGGACGTGTCCAGACAGGTCCTGCCCATCCTCGGCCTGATGATTCTTGTACTGATGGCTGTAACGTATATCCCGGAAATATCGCTGCTGTTTATCGGTGATTAATACTCCGGTAATGTGAAAAGAGAGCCCCTGCGGAGTCTTCTGCAGGGGCTTTTTGTATGGCTCTTGGTGGGGGCTACCTTTCTTCAACTTTCATCGTGGTTCATTGAGAGCGAGGGGCAGCAAGGCACTCTATGAGGACTCACCGAGGGAGGGCCTTTATCCCGCGCGGGGCGGCCATGTGTCGAGACTCCTGAAATACTGAGGAGAACGGCCTCATATGCGATGCGGCAGAGTGCGCGAAACTCAATATGGACGAGGCGAAAAATCAGGCGTTGAGGTTGGTGAGGTCTTTTTATCGTCGGTCATGGAAATTCTCCCGTACGGGAACGAGACGTTCATTGACATGTAAGTCAATACATCTTCCCGTACGGTAAAACTACGCCTCCCAGTCCCGAACGTCGATCTTGCCCGTGCCCCTACGGAAATGAGGGCAGTGAGGCGCTTTTGGAGGAGGGTATGGCGTGTCGGGCTTTGGTTAGAGACGCGACTCTTTTTTGAACGTCGTAGTGGAAGGCGGCCGTTCCCCCTCTTGGCTCTGCGGCAGGGGGGGCAATGGTGTCGTCTGACCTCCTCAGTTCGTCCCCGGACAGATTGTGGGGTACAGCTTCGCTGGTGGTGCTCCAGCCAGACAAGAGTGGACAGTCAGAAAGCCGCTTTTGTCTTGCAGGAGCAACTGCCTACACCACCAAGCCCACCGGAAGAGGGATAGGCCTCGTCCTGTCCGTGTCGTCCTTCATCATAACGCAAAACCACGGCGGCTCGCTTTCTGCGGACTCCAGCCCTGGGCACCGGACAAGGTTTATCATGGTATTGCCTAAGGGCGGGGCGGGCGCGAGGGCAACCCCCTCCACTGGACATCAGCGCCGGAATTGCCTATTGACGCGTATTTGAGAAAGAAATTCAAAGTCATTTTCAAATTGTAAACGCGCAATCGGTACCACCTCATGCAGAACACTGTTTTCCCCTCTCATCCAAGTCCGCCCGGGGGCGCCCTGTGGCCCTGTAGTTTTGGGGCTGTGTACATGGATATGGACGGTCTTGTCCGGCATATCGCCGGACCGGAGCGGCTCCCCAAAGGATTGAGCGATGCGCTGAGCGTTGGGGCGTCCATTGACGATGCCTTAGGCGCGTATCCGGCGCTGAGGCGTCATGTTGCCTTGTCTCACACTGTTTCGGCGTATGCGACAACATTCCGCGTTGGGGCGGCGTGTTGGCGGTTTCAGAGTGTTCGGTGCGGGCTTGCGGCGTTTCGGTCCACCGGCGTGCTTCTTCTTTTGGAGCAGACTTCCGCGCCGCGCACGTGCGTTCATGCCAGCGCCGCACGCCTTGCGGGGCTGCTTGGCGTATTTGGAGAGCGGGGCGTTTTGCATGATGGCGGCGGGGCGCCGATTGTATGCATTGTCCCCGGGACAAAGCAGAATTCGCTTCTTCAGCTGGCCAGCACGGCCCCGCGTCCGTTTCCGCACCTTGGGCAGCACCACGCGCCACTTTCACGCAAGGCTCAAAGGCGGCTTGGGACCGACGGATGGTGCGTTGATGTCCTCTCTCCGTTACAGGATCACGACGCCTCGCCGCTCCTTGCAAAAAGCTTCTCGCTCACCCTTGGGGGCCAGCGCCTGACCGCGAGCTTCTACCGCCCCGTCTCACTGGCAGGGCGTCCCGGTGCGCGGGAGGCGAGCTGTGTTGTGCCTGCATCAGGTGTCCGGGGCACCGGCTACAAACGCGCGCCCGCGCCTGACTTTACGCTGCTGCATGTGGATGATGGCTACTTGCCCCTTTTGCGGACCCATGCGGCGCACCTGATGGATGGGGCGCCGTTGTCCTTTGAGGAGATGGTCCATCCACGCGACGTGGAGCGCTACCGGGCCACCATCGCCGATGCCGAGCGCCGCCGGGCGTCATATGCCTTTCGGTACCTTTTGCGGACGGACGAAGGGCAGGATGTGTACGTCATAGATACGGGGCGCGGTGTCTATGATGTGGATGGAAATCTTGCCCACATTGAAGGGGTGCTTTTCGAGGCTTCAGCGCTTGAGGCGTTGGTGGAGAGCGCCGCCAATCAGGAACCGACCACGGCGGCTGGCGAGTTTGTGGAGCTGGGCATCATTGGGCGGTCGCGTGGCGTTCGGGAGGTGATAGCAACCATTCGCAAGGCTGCCACGTCTTCGGAGTGTGTGTTGATTCAGGGTGAGTCCGGCTCAGGCAAGGAGCTTGCCGCCCGCGCCCTCCATACTGCGAGCGCGCGGGCACACCGCCCATTCATCGCCGTGAACTGTGGCGCCATACCGGACTGCCTGATGGAGAGCGAATTCTTCGGCCACCGCAAGGGAGCCTTTTCTGGTGCAGACCGTTCCCACGCCGGGCTTCTTGAGCAGGCTGACGGGGGAACGCTGTTCCTTGATGAAGTTGGAGAGATTCCTCAGCCCATACAAGTGAAACTCCTGCGCGCCATTGAGGGCGGCGGTTTTTCTCCTGTTGGTGACGCGCGGGTGCTGACACCGGATATCCGCATCGTCGCGGCCACCAACCGCAATCTTGCCGAGATGGTCGCCAAGGGAGCCATGCGCCGCGATTTCTATTACCGTATCAACATCTTGCCCCTCACCATTCCCCCGCTGCGCGAACGCCGGGAGGATGTCCCCCTTCTTCTTGGGCATTTTCTTGAGCAAGCCGAATGCACCCAGCCCATCCCGGGCAAGGCGCTGACCCGGCTTATGGACTATCCGTGGCCAGGCAATGTCCGCGAACTGCGCAACGTGGCCATGCGCTACGCCACCCTCGGCGAGCTTCCTGCGGAGCTTGTAGGTCCGGAGCAAAGCCTTCCTGAGGAACATCCGCAGGAGCCGCCCACCTACGGCACCCTCAAGTCCCGCCTTGGCGTTGTGGAAAAGGACATCCTGCGCAAGGAGCTGGATGCCAGTGGCTGGAAACGCACAGCCGTTGCGCGCCGCCTTGGTATCGACCGCCGCACTCTCTACGATAAGATGCAGCGCTACTCTCTGAAGCGAAAAGGGAAGGTGGGAGAATAGCGCCCCGCCATGGGGTGGATTGGCCCCACATGCTGAGAGCGCTGGGCTGGCATGGGCTAGGAGGCGTTTTGTGTGCAAAACGGGAAGAAAAGCTCCCAATCTGAATTCTCCCGTTCGTCTTCTCTCGTCGCAAAACCCTTGCTGGTGCTGGCTTTTTGCGTATTGCCTTCTGGCACGCTGTTTGCTGATTATGAAAATCAAAATCATTGCAAGAGCATTCAGGAGGAATAATGTCTACAGGCCCAACACTCTGTGATTCTCTCTTTATTGGCGATAATGTTGCCGACGTGGCGCGGGCGCTTGGCTGTTACGCCAAGGGAATGATTGGCGGACAGATGCCCATGGTGGAGACCGCCTTCCCCTTTGCCAAACAGCTGGAATGCATCCTGTGCGTGATGGGGCCCAAGCGAAAGCTGCTCTATTCCGCCTACCGACGCATGAACATATCATCCGTGGTCATCGCCCATACCGACAGCGACCCCAACCCCGCAAGTATAGCTCCGGAGCTTCGGGAGAATGGCCTGAATGTCGAGATTATCGACTTCACAAAGGGAGTGCCCCACGCCATACGCGAGGCCGGACGTGTCTTCGGGCGTGAGAAGGCTGCCGAGAAACTGGCTGTCGCCTATGAGCGCGACATGGAATCCGTCTACGCGGAGCAGCCCATGTTGGGGCGCCGGGTGCTTGTACTGCTAGGTATCACCAATCCGCAGCGTCCAGAGCGCTACCTTCTTCTCGAAACGCCGGGGTGCCACCTCGACCAGAGCATTCTTGCCCCACTTGGTTGCGTCAATGCCGGAGCGGCGCAAGTTTCGCCAGAAACGGAAATCGTTATGGATGGCATTCAAATCATTGATGGACCGCTGGATCTTGCCGCCACGCGTCCGGATACAATCGCCCTAACGGGAGACCCCTTGGTCGGCCAACGCGCTCTGCGCGATGCTGTGGCCGCCGATCCTCACTTGCGCGACGCCGTTCCCGCACTCAAGCAGTACGAAGTCTATTCCCTGCCCCACTGTTGCAGCGCAGAGCCTCTGCGTTTTCCTGAGACGTTCCGTCTCTGGAAAGAGGCGCTGTCGCGATAACGGTAGAGCGCTTTTCTTTCTCGGACATTCGTAAGGAGATAGGGAATATGACGTCCAAATTTACCGCCACGATGGCGGCATTCATGCTGGCTGTGCTTATCGCAGCCGGAACGGCCATGGCATCAGGCGACACGCCGCCCACAGAAAAGAGCGCAGCGGGCACGGCGGAAGAAAACGCCACCATCCCGACAGCAACGCTTGACCGTATGGTCATCTCCGCCACCCGCACGGAGCGCAGCGCGGCGGACGCACCAGCCTCAGTTGTCGGGTATGGTCTTGAGCGCATTGAACAGGAGCAGGCCCGGACTCTGCGCGATATCTTAGAGGGTATGCCGAACGTTGAATTTTCGGACCCTACGAATCCGTTTATTCAAAAACCATCGCTGCGCGGACTGGATGCCGACCAGACTCTTTTTAAAATTGATGGCGCGCGGCAAAACTATTCCTCGCAGTCCGGCATCGGGCACTCGCCGTTAATTGCGGACCCCGAAATGCTCAAGGAAGTGGAAGTGCTGCGCGGACCATCGTCTGTTCTGCACGGCAGCGGAGGTATTGGCGGCGTTATATCGGTGCGGACAAAGGACGCCTCGGACCTTTTGGAACCAGGCGAGAACTTTGGTGCGCGCTTCAAGGCTGGCTATCAGTCCGGCTTAAGCCAGACGGTCAGTTCCGCGGCGCTCTACGGCAGGCAGGGGGTGTGGGATGTCCTTGGTCAAGGTGTCTACCGCGACTTTGGGGATGTCCACACAACCAATCCATCACCCACGAGGGATACCGCATACCGCAACGGCTTTTCGCGTTCCGGCATGTTCAAGGTCTCGGCCAGTCCGACGGGTGATCAGTATGTGTCTGCGTCCTATAATTTCTCGCAAGGGCGCTTTGCCGCAAGTCGCAACAGCAGCACGCATACCGAAGAGCAGCACCGCCTCCTTGGTACGTATGAGCTTCGCCCGGACGATATGCAGTGGGTGGACCTGCGCGCCACGCTTCAGAGCGAATGGCGGACCAATGAGTTCATCAATGATATGCGTGAGCTGGAGGATGAATTCTCTTCGTACGGTGGCAGCTTGCAGAATACGTCGCGCTTTAGCATGGGCGATGTCGTGCACAACGCTGTAACGTATGGCGTGGACTACTACCAGGACCACCAGGAAGGAACGGACTTCGGCAAGCCAGACCCGTCACGCCCCGATGCCACGGCCGAGGATTTTGGTCTGTTCGTGCAGGATGAAATAACACTCTTTGACCGCGTGACCCTGATCCCGGCGCTTCGTTTCACCTCATACAGCCGGGTGTCCGACTCGGGCGTTGCGGATGATCAGGAGGACAGCAAGGTGACGCCCAAGTTCACCGCGCAGGTGAAGGTGCTCCCGTGGCTGTCAGTCTACGGCACCTATGCCCAGTCCTACCGTCCGCCGTCTTTGGATGAAATCTACTTTGCCATCGATCATGCTATGCCGTGGGGAACGGTTCGGGTGCTGCCCAATCCCGATCTCGAGCCGGAAACGGCGGAAACGTGGGAAATGGGCTTTAACATGGGCTTTGAGAGCGTCTTTACAGACAATGATCCTTTCCATCTGAAGGCGACGTACTTCCGTGAGGATGTGGACGACCTCATCGCCCCTCAGATGGTCAAAGATTTCGCGACTCCGCCCATGGGCGAAATTCACCACCAGAGCGTTAATATCAACAGCGCGCACCGCTTCGGCTATGAGGTTGAAGCTGAATATGCCGTGGCAAATGCCTCGTTCTCCGTCTCGTACGGCAAGACCTTGGGCTGGGACGAGGACACCGGCGACCGTGTTGGCGGGAGCCCGGAAAAGTTCTCCCTGCGGGCAGGGTACGACGTGCCACAGCACAATCTCAACGTCTTTTGGAAGTCCCGATTTGTGGGCACCTACAAGACGTCCAGCATGTTTAGCGACGACACCATCGTCTACAATCCCTACACCGTTCACGGCATAGGGCTGACATGGACGCCACGCATTGCGGACCTTGACGGATTCCGGGTCGATCTCGGCGTGGATAACCTGTTTGACGTCCGTTACCGCAATTCTGCGGGCGGGTACGATGTTGGCCAGAATATCAAGGTTGCTGTTTCCTACGAGTTTTAGGACGTAGAGCGCCCCGGCCTGCCGATTCGTTGCAGGCCGGGGCCTTGGAGTATTTTGTGACGTACCGTTTTGTTTCTATTTGCTGCGCCGCAGTGGCGTTTGCGGCATTCACGCTCACTCCCCACCGGATATGGGCAGCACAAGGCATAACCGTAACCCATGCGTTAACGCTTGCCGATGCGCCTGAACTGCCAGCGGACTTCACCCACGTTCCTTACGCCAACCCACAGGCGCCAAAGGGGGGGGAAGTTCGTATGCACGCCATAGGCACGTTTACAAGCATGAATCCGTTCACCCCCAAAGGTGAGCTCCCATCAGGTTTTGGACTCCTCCATGACAGCCTGACCACAACGTCTCATGACGAACCCTTTACGCAATATTGCCTTGTCGCAGACAGCATCATCATACCTGATGACGGTTCGTGGATAGAATTCACAATTCATCCCAAAGCGCGCTTCCATGACGGCGTGCCGATTACGGCGCGCGATGTGGTCTTTTCCTATACTGCGACCATGGAGAATATTGGCAGCACCCTGCAGCGCTTTTTTTCGGACATTACCGCTGTGAAAGCTGTTGATGAACGGCGGGTTCGCTACGAGTTCGCACCGGGCGCGAAAAGGGAAGTGGCCCTTATCGCCAGCAGGATGCCCATATACCCCGAGCATTTCTGGAAGGAGAAAGACCGCGCGCATACGATGATGGGGACAATTGTCGGAAGTGGCCCTTACCGGATTGCGTCCTATTCGCAGGGGGAGAACATCGTCTACGAACGGGTCAAAGACTACTGGGCCAAAGACCTCCCCATCTGCGCCGGGCACTACAACTTTGACAGAATCCGGTATGAATATTTCCGTGATGCCACCGTGGCGCTGGAGGCCTTCCGCGCCGGACACTACGACATCCGCGAGGAGCACTCGGCAAAGAACTGGAAGACACTGTATGCCGGCCCTGCCTTTGACCGCGGCGACATTGTCATGGAGCGTTTCCGCCATGCCCAGCCGCTAGGCATTCAAGGGCTGTTTTTTAATACCCGCCGCCCCATGTTTCAGGACAGACGCGTCCGGCGCGCCATTGTTCTTGCGTTTGACTACGAATGGGTCAACCGACAGCTCTATTGGAATGCGTATCCGCGTACCACAAGCTATTTTACCAACTCGGAGCTTGCCGCAGCAGGATTGCCGACGCCTGAGGAATTGCGCTATTTAGAGCCATTTCGGGCCGACCTCCCTGAAGAAGTCTTTACCACAGAGCACACGTTCCCAGTTGCAGACGTGAACGGTTTCAACCGCCACAATCTGCTCCGCGCAGCCCAGCTTCTCAAAGAGGCAGGGTACGTCCTTCGTGACGGCGTTCTTGTGGACGGGCGCACAGGCCGGCCCTTTCGGTTTCAGCTCCTGACGGACTCTGCGTCCATACGCCGCGTGGCCCTTCCTTTTGCCCGCAATCTGGAGCGGCTCGGCATTGAGCTTTCCATCCTCGTTGCGGACACCGCCATGTATATGCGCAAGGGCAAGGTCTTTGATTTCGATATGATTTCCATGGGCTTTGGGCACACTCTCAGCCCGGGGCGGGAGCTCCGGTTCTACTGGCATTCGTCCTCCAAAGACATGGAGGGAAGCCGAAATGTCATCGGTCTTGCCGACCCGGCGGTGGACGCTTTGGTTGACGCGATTATCAGCGCCCCAAACCGTACCGAGCGTGTCGCGGCGTGCCGTGCGTTGGACCGCGTTCTGTTATGGGGCGAGTATGTCATTCCAACCGGCGCATCCAACGTCTACCGCATTGCGTATTGGAAAGGATTGAAGCGCCCAGAGCGTCTGCCCCGGTATGCGTTTGGCATCAACACATGGTGGTGCGAAAGCGCCGAGCAGGAGGACGGCGGCTTATGATGCACTATCTCCTTAAGCGTCTCGCGCTTGTGGTGCCGACACTTTTTGTCATTTTGACACTGAATTTCTTTGTGATTCAGTTGTGCCCCGGTGGCCCTGTGGAGCAGATGTTAGCCCGTATTCAGGGGGAGGAGCGCGCACTGTTGGAACGGGCGGGAGCAAGCGGACAGGATGAAATTCACGTCGTGCAAAGCTCGCTGGACAATATGGGGACCTACCGCGCTGACGGGGGGCTGGACCCAGAGCTGGAGGAACGGATTAAGCGGTACTACGGCTTCGACAAACCCTTGATAGAGCGCTACTGGATGATGCTGAGCGGCTTTGCGCGCTTCGAGTTTGGCGACAGCCTGTTCAGGGACAAGTCCATCCTTGAGTTGGTGCGTGAAAAGCTGCCCGTATCGCTCTCCCTTGGCCTCTGGACCACACTCATTTCGTACATTGTCTCGGTCCCCCTCGGCATCCGGAAGGCCATCCGCGCAGGGTCGGCCTTTGACGCATGGACAAGCTTTGCCGTGGTGGCGGCCAGCGCTGTGCCGACGTTTCTCTTTGCCATCCTGCTTGTCATCCTCTTCGCGGGCGGAAGCTACTGGGACCTGTTCCCCTTACGCGGGCTGGTGTCGTCTGGATTTGATGACATGAGCCTTGCGGCAAAGATTCTGGACTATGCATGGCACATGACGCTGCCTGTGCTGGCCATGGTCATTGGCAGCTTTGCCGGGACAACACTGCTGACGCGCAACTGCTTTCTGGATGAAATCGGCAAGCAGTATGTGGTGACAGCACGGGCCAAAGGCCTCACTGAAAACCGCGTGCTTTACGGCCATGTTTTCAGAAATGCCATGCTCATCTTCATCGCGGGATTCCCTGGGGCGTTCATAGGCATGTTCTTCACCGGCTCCCTGCTTATCGAGGTTATTTTCTCGCTGGACGGACTGGGCCAGATGGGCTTTGCAGCCACCATGCAGCGTGACTACCCCCTCATGTTTGCGACGCTCTATATCTCAACCCTGCTTGGGTTGGTCATCAAGCTCGTGAGCGACATCACCTATACATTCGTCGACCCGCGTATTGATTTTAGCGCGGTCAATTCCAGAGGCTCATGATGTTTCGATTCGAACTGAGTCCTATACAGGCGGCCCGCTGGGCAAAATTTAAAAGAAATTCACGCGGAAAGTGGGCCCTTGGCATCTTCCTGACGCTCTTTGCCGTAAGCCTCTGCGCAGAGCTCATCGCCAATGACGTTCCGCTTCTTGTTGTCTACAAGGACGAAATACACGTGCCCCTTGTCTGCCCGCAGCCGGAGACCGCCTATGGCGGCGCTTTGGCCACGCCAGCGAACTACCGCGACCCAGCAGTGCAGCACCTTATCGAGCACGATGGCTGGATGCTGTGGCCGCCGGTGCGCTATGACTACCAAACCATCAACCGCTCAGTAGCAGAACCGTTTCCGGCCCCGCCGTCACGCGAGAACCTGCTTGGAACCGACGACAGCGGGCGCGACGTCTTTGCCCGGCTTCTTTACGGCTTCCGCCTGTCTGTGCTCTTTGGGCTGGCCCTAGGGGGCATTGGCGCGGTGATCGGAATCTGCGTGGGAGCGCTGCTTGGGTACTATGGTGGGTGGCTGGATATCGCGGGGCAGCGCTTTATGGAAGTCTGGGGCGGCATGCCCCTGACCTATTTACTCATCATCTTGGCGAGCTTTGTTGAGCCAACGTTTTGGATGCTGCTTGGCATTATGCTGCTCTTTAGCTGGATGGGCCTTGTGGACGTGGTGCGGGCGGAATTTCTGAAGGGCCGAAATCTGAGTTATATCCAAGCCGCGCGGGCGCTTGGCGTCTCGGACGCGCGCATCATGTTCCGCCATATCCTGCCGAATGCGATGGTGGCGACAATCACGTTCCTGCCGTTTATCCTGAATAGCTCCATCACCACCCTCACGTCCCTCGACTTCCTCGGCTTCGGCCTCCCCCCAGACTCCCCCGCCCTCGGCGAACTGCTCGCCCAAGGCAAAGCCAACATCCACGCCCCCTGGATAGGCCTCTCCGCCTTCGCCGTGCTCGGCGGCCTGCTGATGCTGTTGGTCTTCGTCGGGGAGGCGGTGCGGGATGCGTTCGACCCCGGGAGCGTAAATAATGGGTAATCCTGCCACAGCGTTCCGTCAC